>JBFHXQ010000241.1:0-4567 GCA_041598895.1 Woeseiaceae bacterium
CGAGTACACGTTCGAGGTGCCTTTGCCGTTCCTGCTCGATCCGCGCAACCATCGCCTCGTGGAGCGTGACTTCAAGGGCCGCAAAGTCCCGCAGATCGAGTTTCATTACGCCGGCGAACGGATTTGGGGGGCCACGGCCTATATGATGCATCGATTTATAAAAACTATTTCAAAAGAATAGCTTATGTCTTCTATCGAGAAGTTACTTGAAGTTATGCTGCGCCTGCGCGATCCTCGCGACGGATGCCCGTGGGACCGCGCCCAGAGCTTTGACAGCATCGCCGCGTATACCCTCGAGGAAGCCTACGAGGTCGCTGACGCCATTGCCCGCAACGACATGCGAGCGCTTTGCGACGAGCTGGGCGACCTGCTGTTTCAGGTCGTGTTTCATTCGCGGCTGGCGGAGGAGGCCGGGTTTTTCGACTTCGATGCCGTGGCCGCTGGCATCGCAGCGAAGATGGTTCGCCGCCATCCGCACGTGTTTGGCTGCGCGGACATTCGGTCTGCGGATCCCGATCACGGGAGCTGGGAACGCATCAAGGCGGACGAGCGCGGCGACAGCGACGGGAGCGCGATGGCGGGCGTGACGCAAGCGCTGCCGGCGCTCCGGCGCGCCCAAAAGCTCGGTACGCGTGCCGCCGCGCAGGGGTTCGACTGGGATAGCCGTGCCGGCGTGCGCGAAAAAATCCGCGAGGAACTCGAGGAGCTCGAAGCCGCCGCCGGCCTCCGCGAAACGGCAGGGATTCGCGACGAATTCGGGGACCTGCTGTTTGCCGTCGTGAACCTCGGTCGCCATCTCGAGGTGGATGCCGAGCAGGCGCTCGCAGCGGCAAATGCCAAGTTCGAACGCCGCTTCCGGGAGATGGAACGACAGCTCGCCGCGGCCGGTAAATCGGTGCGGGACCTGAACCACGAGTCGCTCGACCAGGCCTGGCGGGCAGCAAAGCGGGCTGTTGGGTAGTTTGGGGACATTCCTCGTTGCGACGTGTGTGATGCTGCCCCCGCGCGTCTGGTCTGACGCATCGAGGCTCTGATCCGGCTTGGGTAACGAGGAATGTCCCCGATTCCCGAGGAGAGTCCCGTCACCCCAAGCCGTTCATAATCCATTCAGATTTCTGGACTTTTTTCGCCGGGCCTATTCAGCCGGCATTCATTGCTGTGGGGCTAATCTTGGCTCCAGGCTGGCCGGAGGGCCCGCTCGAAACGTGAAAAGGAATGGGACAATGACGAGCAAACGTGTAATCGCAGGCAATCCGCTGGTCGTCGGCCTCGCCGGGCTGGCCATGCTGGTCGGCCTAACGGGCACCGCGCTGGCGGACCATAACCGCGGCAATTCCCGTGCGCTGGTCGCATCGGCGAACGGCAACGCCTACGGCCTCAGGGGCCGGTCGGGCCCGGTCTATGACTACGCGCCGGTGATCAGCGCACAGCCGATCATCCGCTACGTTACGGTTACGACGCCAGTGAGGGAGTGCTGGCAGGATACCGAGCACTACAGCGTGAATCATCGGCCACGCGGCACCGCCGGCAGCACGCTGGTCGGTGCAATTATCGGTGGCGTGGTCGGACACCAGTTCGGCAGCGGCAGGGGCAATGACGCCGCCACCGTTGCGGGAACGCTGCTCGGCGCGGCGATCGCCAATGACTCGGCCCGGCAGCGCTACGGAGACCCGTACACGACGCTGCACTCGCGTCCGGTAACGCGTTGCGAAACGCAGTACCGCGATCAGCAGGAAGAGCGCATCGACGGTTACGAGGTCGTCTATCGGTATAACGGGCAACGCTACGCGACGCGCATGCCCTACGACCCGGGCAACCGGATTCGGGTCCGGGTAGACATTCGGCCCGCCGGGTAATGCGCTGAGCCTGTGATCCGATTCGTTGCATTCGGGCTGGCGACGGACCAGACTTGTCGTCAGCCCGTTTTCCGCCCGCCGGCCAGGATATTGACGTGCGCACGACGCTGATACTCATCGCAAGCCTGCTAACTCTGATGCCGCTGCCGGCATCGGCGTTCGATCTCGAGCAGTCGCTGCGCGACGTCTATGCACAGCCGGATGCGCGTCCGCCGGCCGACCTCGCGGTTATGCAGCGCAACGGCAAGAGCCTGTCCGAAGCGATTGCGCAGGTCCGCCGCCAAACCGGGGGCCGGGTGATCAGCGCCGAGACGAAACGCAACGGCAATCGCGAAACGCACCACATAAAGGTCCTCACGAAGGACGGCAAGGTCCGGACCCACAAGGTCCCCGGACGCTCCAGCCGCTGATTTCCGATGCGGTTGCTCGTCATCGAAGACGACGCGACGCTGCGCGAGTCGCTTGCCGCGAAACTCGAGGGCAGCGGCTTTGCCGTAGAGCAGGCGGCCGATGGCAAGGAAGGCCTGTATTTCGCGCAGGAATATCCGATCGATCTGGCGATTATCGATCTCGGTCTCCCCGAAATGTCGGGTCTCGATATCATTCGGCAGGTGCGCGAGCAGGGCAAAGCCTACCCGATACTGATTCTGACAGCGCGCGATCGCTGGCAGGACAAGGTAGACGGACTCAGCGCAGGTGCCGACGACTACGTCGTCAAACCGTTTCACTTCGAGGAAGTCAGTGCCCGTGTGAATGCGCTGCTGCGCCGCAGCGGGGGCTGGGCCTCTTCGATCCTGCGCGCCGATCCGGTCGTGCTGGATATGTCCCGGCAGGAGGTCGTCGTCGGTGAGCAGCCGATCGAACTCACGAGCTTCGAATACAAGATCATCGAATACCTGATGGTGCGCGCCGGCCAGGTCATTTCGAAGACGGAATTGACCGAGCGGCTCTACGACCAGGACTTCGAGCGCGACAGCAACGTCATCGAGGTCTTCATCGGCCGGCTGCGCAAGAAGCTGGACCCGGACAATTCGCTAAAGCCCATTGAGACCCTGCGCGGCAGGGGCTATCGATTCGCACTGGAACGCAATCAGTCCGGCTGACAGCGCCGATGTCGTCACTCAGCGCCCGACTCCTGATCTCTGTCAGTGTGCTGCTGCTGTTCTTCTTCGGCGTCACGATCGTCGTCCTCGATTCGGCGTTCCGCGAGGCCGGCGAGCAGGCGCAGGAAGACATTCTCGACGGTCACCTGATGGCGCTGCTCGCAGCGGCCGAGCCCGATGCCGACGGCAAGCTCGCCATGCCGAGCGTTTTGCACGAACCGCGATTTGGCAACATCGGCTCGGGGCTCTATGCGGAGCTGCGACACGATGATGGCGAGATCGTCTGGCGTTCGACATCGGCGCTGGGCCTCGAGATTCCGGTCGGCATCATTCCCGAGGATGGCAACCACCTGTTCCAGCGCGAGCAGCTCGCCGACGGCACGCCGCTCCTGACACTGAGCCTCGCGGTGCAGTGGGAGTTCCCTGACGGCGAGCTGAAGCCGTACATTTTCAAAGTCGCCGAAAGCATGGACTCGTTCAACGCACAAATCTCGCGTTTTCGGCGCCAGCTGTTCGGCTGGTTCGCGGCGGTGGCGCTCATCATGCTGCTGTCAATCTCGTTTCTGATGCGCGGACTGCTGCGCCCGCTGCGGCAGATCGAGCAGGAAATCGGTGAGATCGAGGAGGGCAGGCGCGTGTCTCTCTCCGACAAGTACCCGACGGAACTCGTCGGCGTCGCGCGCAACATGAATCTTCTCATCGACAGCGAGCGCGCTCGCTCGGATCGCTATCGGTTTACGCTTGACAACCTCGCGCACAGTCTCAAGACGCCGCTGGCCGCGATGCGCTCACTGCTTTCCGGCAGCGGCGCCAACGATGATCGCTTCAACGAGCAGATCAATCGAATGGACGAGATCGTGCGATATCAGCTACGCAAGCCGGCGGTGTCGGGCGACAACATCGTGCTGACGCCGATTCCGGTAGCGCGCGAGATAGAGCGCCTGGTCGATGGGTTGCGCAAGGTCTACCACGACAAGGAGCCGGAAATCGACGTCGAGGTTGCCCCGGGCATGAAATTCCGCGGCGACACGGGTGATTTCCTCGAGCTTGCCGGTAATTTGCTCGACAATGCGTGCAAGTGGTGCAGCTCGCGCGTGCGAATCAGCGTGAGCCCGATGGCGGGCGCACGTGCGATTGCGAGCGGCATAGTGCTGTCCGTGGCGGACGACGGGCCCGGTATACCCGAAGAAGCGGCAGAAGCTCTGCTTGCGCGCGGAACTCGGCTGGACGAATCGACCCCTGGTCACGGCATCGGCCTCGCCATCGTGAAGGACATTGCGGAGTCCTACGGCGGCAAGCTGGCAATCCGACGTTCGGAAGACTATGGCGGCGCGGAAATCACGGTGACGATTCCGCCGCTGTCAGGCAAGTAGGAATTTCTACGGGCAGCTACTATGTCTGCTGCTTCACCAGCTTCATGATCGGCTCGACAAATTCGAGCGGCATCGGAAACACGATCGTATTGGTCTTCTCGCCCGCAATTTCCTTCAGCGTCTGCAAATAACGCACCTGCAACGCCTGTTCCTGCGAGGCGAGTATACGGGCCGCCTCGGCGAGCATTGTGGCTGCCTGTTTTTCACCCTCGGCGTTGATGACTTTCGCGCGCCG
>JBFHXQ010000242.1:0-4518 GCA_041598895.1 Woeseiaceae bacterium
AGGCAAAAAGCTCGCGAACACGGCGTGATCGGCAAGACGGAGCGGCAGCGGGAGTTGCGTCACGGCGACCCGTCAGCGCCGGTCAGCAATCTCGACGATCGCCTCGGGATGCTCCTTCAGATAACGGTTGAACGCGAAGCGCACCAGTACCGACAGTACGGCTCCGGCGGGTAACGCCAGCAATACGCCGAAGAAGCCGAACAGCTGCCCGCCAGAAGCGACGGCAAAAATCACAATGACCGGATGCAGACCGATGCGATCACCCACCAGTTTCGGAGTGAGAACGGTTCCCTCCAGTGCCTGCGCAATTGCAAACGTCGCAACGACACCGACAAACTGCCACAGTGGATTCGGTTCGAGCACCACCGTCATCGATGCCAACGCAATTCCGAATACAAAGCCGAGATACGGAACGAAGCTGACCAGGCCGGACACGACTCCGATCGCGACCGCAAACTTCAATCCGACAATGCCGAGGCCGATCGAATAGATGATTGCAAGGGCCAGCATGACGAGCAGCTGCCCGCGTAAAAACGCGCTGAGCACGTCATCAGTCTCTCTCGCCAGGCGGAAAACTGTCTCTCGCTGGCTCGTTGGTACCAGCGTGCCCAGGTGTGCGACGATCACGTCCCAGTCCCTCAGCATGTAAAACGTCAGTATCGGGACGAGAAACAGGCTCAATACCGCGGCTGCGAGCGCGCCTCCCGACTTCGATACCGATACCAGGATTTTCGTTCCCCACGTGCCTGCCATATCGCTGTAGCGGGAGAGAAACGCACCGATACCGATATCCTCCCCGATTTCGACGTCGAGAAAATCGAGAATATTCGGCAACCACACCTGCTCTACCTGGCGCGCGATATCCGGCAACGCTTCGAGCAGCGCAACCACCTGGGTGCGAATGAGCGGTCCCACGAGGAGCACCAGCAGTGCCAGCATCAGAAACGTCAGCACGAACACGGCCACGACAGCAAGCGTGCGCGGCAACTTCAGGCGCTGCAAGCGGTCTGCCAGCGGATCGCCGATGTACGCCAGCAGCGCCGCAGCGACGAACGGCGTCAATACCGGCGCAAGCAGGTAGATCAGCCAACCGGTGAGAGCCGCCGCGATCAACCAGTTCAAACGCAGTTCGGTTTTCATGTCCTGACTTCCTCCCGTGCCTGGCCGACCCAGCTCGCGACGTAGTCTAAGCCGCTGATGACGACCGTTACGAGGATCGATGCACCGAGCACCGTAATTGTAATCCGGTCCGGCCAACCGAAGCCCGCGCGGGAAATGACGAACAGCAAGAACATCAGCTCGAAGACGGTGTTGAGCTTGCTGATCCGTGTCGGTTCTCCGGACAGACGACTGACGAGGAAATTGACGATAATGGAGCCCATCACGATCACTACATCGCGCAGGATGACGATAACGGCCAGCCAAACCGGAACGAGCGCCATGAAGGCAAGCGTCGCAAAGCATCCCGCGACCAGCAGCTTGTCACCGGCCGGGTCGAGGATCGCGCCGAGCCGCGTATTCCAGCCGTACCGCTTCGCGAGATAACCGTCGATACCGTCCGAAAGACCGGCGATAAGGATCAGCAAGAAAGCCCAATCGAATTTCTCCTGTAGTAGCAGCGAGATGATCGGCACAACGAGACCGATCCGCAAAAGAGACACGGCGTTGGGTAACCAGCGTAAGGACATGATCGATTGTTGTTGTTTTTGTCTGCCGTCAGGGACTGTAGAAAAACTCGAGTATGGTCTCACGGCCCGGCGACAGCCCCGCGGCACCGCCGATCGGCCGCGATTCTCCGGGAGTCTGCTCGATCAGTCCGTTGAACGTCAGCGCGCGCCGCAGGCGTTCCGCGCCCCCGTGGGCATCGATTCGATAAAGGATCGAGTCTCTACTCACTTCGATGACGGAGAAGGTGTCGATCAGGCCGAGATTCGCAAGAATTTTTTGCACGCTGCCATAGGCGTCGACCGAATCGATGCCCGCGACGCGCAGACGCACCGAGGCCAGAAGCGCGTCTCCGCCAATTGCCAGTTCCGATGCCAGTAAATCAGCCACCTGACCGACGATTGTCTCGGGCGTTCCGGTCCAGCTGCGCTCGGTACCGCCGAAGTAATAGCTCCAGCGATTTCGCTGGCTTGATGCACCCCGAATGCGTCCGACCAGTATCGAGTTCACGTCGTAGCGCCGTGACGCCTCCAGCAAGGCCTCGTCGAACCCGCCCCAGATGTCGCTAAAGCTGATCAGGGCGCGATCCTCAGTATCCATCAGCGGAAATACGACCGGCAGGCCGCGACGTTCTGCGGCCTCGAGAACGCGCTCCCGAAGCAAACTCACCCGATCGAGCGAGCGCGCCAGGCTGCCGTTTTGGATTTCGTCGGCGGCAGCGATGATCTGCCGGCGACCCTGACCCGAATCCACCGCCAGCCAGACCAGCGTCAGCGGGCGATCACTTCCCCATACCGGCTGGCCCGCTTCGCGCAGCGCCCCCTCGATCGCCTGACCGTCGAATGACACCCAGAGCGTTTCGTCCGCTCCCGGCCGAAAGCGCAACACGTAGGCTGCCGGATCCGCGAACAGCTGGTCGATGAGGATCGGATCGTTACCGAGCTCGGAACCCGAGACGCGCGCCAGGACCTCTGACAGCGCCCTGGCGTAGGCCTCATCGCGGCCCTCGGGTGAATCTGCATCATAGGCGACGCGTGCGGTGTACAGCGTGGTGACCTCGACGGCATCGGCAGACGGAAGCCCGAACGCGGCCAATATCAGCGCACATGGCAGCAGGGCCCGGAAACGGAAGTTGCCGGGCAGTTGGTGAACGCGGGTATGCAGCAAGGGTGGTTTTCCGATGGATGCCCAGCGACTATTATATCCTCGTCTCAGAATTTGCCACTCGCCTTGACCAAAGATTCACTGACGTACAGGGACGCCGGTGTCGATATCGATGCGGGCAATGCGTTCGTCGAGCGCATCAAACCACTGGTCGGCCGCACCAGGCGCCCGGAGGTACTCACCGGCCTCGGAGGATTCGGCGGGCTGTTCGCGCTGCCGCCCGATCGCTACCGTGAGCCCGTCCTGGTGTCCGGAACGGACGGCGTCGGCACGAAACTCCTGCTCGCGGCCGCGCTGGGCCGGCATGACACGATTGGCATCGATCTGGTGGCGATGTGCGTGAATGACGTTCTGGTTTGCGGTGCGGAGCCGCTGTTTTTTCTCGACTATCTGGCCACTGGCCGGCTGAACGACGATATCGCGATGGCGGTGGTCGGCGGCATCGCGGACGGGTGTACACAGGCGGGGGCCGCGCTGATCGGCGGAGAGACTGCGGAAATGCCCGACATGTACGCGGACGGCGAATACGACATTGCCGGATTTTGTGTTGGCGTCGTGGAACGCGATCTGCTCATCGACGGCCAGAATGTGCGCCCAGGTGACGTATTGATCGGCCTCGCGTCCAGCGGCCCACATTCGAACGGGTACTCCCTGATACGCAGAGTGCTGGAGCGCGACCCGGAGGCCGAGATTGATGGCACGTCGGCCCGCGACGCGCTGCTTGCGCCGACTCGTATCTACGTACGATCCGTGCTCGCACTGATCGGCGAAGTCCGGGTCAAGGCTATCGCGCACATCACCGGCGGCGGCATCACGGACAATCTGCCGCGTGTGCTGGGCGGCGATGTGCATGCAGACATCGATACCCGGAGCTGGCAGCCCGGGCCCGTGTTCGACTGGCTTGCCGAGTGCGGCAACATTCACCCCGACGAAATGCGCCGTACCTTCAATTGCGGTGTCGGAATGATCGTCGTTGTCGAACCCGATGACGTCGCGGTAGCAATCCGGCTTCTTGAGAAATCCGGCGAGCGCGCCTGGCCGATGGGGACGCTGACAGCCGGCGCGGGCCCCGTCGTCTACCGCTGACCCGTATGGCGACCCGCACGGCCATTCTGATCTCCGGTTCCGGGACAAATCTGCAGGCGTTCATCGATCGCGTGCGGGACGGGCGCCTCGGCCTGGACCTGGTCGTCGTATTCAGCAACCGAGCCGATGCTTACGGACTCAAGCGCGCCACGCGCGCAGGCATCGATACCGTCTGTCTCGAGCATTCGGGGTTCGGCAGCCGGGAATCATTCGACCGGGCAGTGACAGAAGCGCTGGACCCCTATGCTCCGGAGCTCCTCGTGCTTGCAGGATTCATGCGCATCCTGAGCCCCGGCTTCGTTCGCCACTTTCAGGGTCGTATCCTGAACATTCATCCGGCGCTACTACCGCGTTATTCGGGTCTCGACACGCATCGGCGGGTCCTGGACGCCGGCGACAGCCACCACGGTAGTACGGTGCATTTCGTGACCGCCGAACTCGACGCCGGCCCCCGCGTTCTCGCCGGTCGGGTTCCGGTGCTTGCCGCAGATACCGTCAGCGAACTCGAGCGCCGCATTCAGACCGTCGAACACCAAATTTACCCCGAAGCAGCAGCCTGGTTCGCCGCAGGGCGCCTGACGTTTCACGATTGCGCCGCCTGGC
>JBFHXQ010000243.1:0-4503 GCA_041598895.1 Woeseiaceae bacterium
ACGCGATCTGAAGGGCGTCCTCGTGCACGGCATCGATCCGGGCCTGGAAGCCGGCCTCAGCGGCTTGATGATCAATATGGTCGAGGGCACCCTCGATACGCTGACGCCCGGGAGCCGCAATATCGTGCTGGGTCGGTTGCTGGCGCTGGACCTCGGCGCGCGCATCGGCGACGGCGTCATTTTGTTGATACCGCGACCGGCCGGAGACGGCATGCTCGAGCCAGTTCTCGAGCGCTTCGTCGTGCGCGGCGTCTTCGAGGCAGGTCTGCAGGACCACGATGCATTGCTCGCGCTCGTGAATTTGCATGACGCGGCCGCGGTGATGTCACTGGCTGACCGCGTGACCGCAATCCGCTTCCGCGCAGACGACGTCATGACGGCACCGGCGCTGGCGCGCAGACTCGGGGCTCGGCTCGGTAGCGACTTCGTGACGAGCGACTGGACGATCGAAAACGCGAGTTATTTTCGCGCCATTCGCCTCGAAAAGATGATGATGTCACTCATCCTGTCGCTGATCATCGGCGTCGCGGCGTTCAACATCGTAGCAAGCCTCGTAATGGTCGTGACCGACAAGCACACTGATATCGCGGTGCTACGAACGCTCGGAATGGCGCCGCGCGGCGTTGTGAGCGTGTTTTTCGTTGCGGGCGCGGCGATTGGCTGGACGGGGGTTTTTATCGGCGTAGCCCTCGGGGTGCTGCTGGCGGTCTACGTGCCGGTCATCGCACCGGCTCTGGAGGCCCTGCTCGGATTTCAGATCATGCCCGGCGACGTCTATTACGTGTCGCGGATTCCGTCCGAGCTCGAGCTGACCGATGTGATAACGATCGGCATCGCAGCGTTCCTGCTCACGTCCCTCGCAACGCTGTATCCGGCGCGACGAGCTGCCCTCGTCAATCCGGCCGCGGCTTTGCGCTACGAATAGCCCGATGAGCCGGCGTTTCGAGTACTGGATCGGCAGTCGCTATGTGCGCTCCAGGAGCGGAAATAGCTTCGTGTCCCTGATTTCGGCGATATCGATGTCGGGTATCGCAATCGCAGTGTCGGTGCTGATTCTCGTGCTCTCTGTGGTCAACGGCTTTGAGCGCGAATTGAAGGAGCGACTGCTTGCAATGACGGCGCACGCGACGATCGAGGGACTGGGTGGCACGCTGCGCGACTGGCGCCGGTTGGCGGAGGTCGCAGATAGTGACCACCGTGTGCGGGCAAGCGCCCCGTATGTCAGTGGTCAGGCGCTACTGGTCGTCGCCGACAAGCTGAGCGGCGCGGAGCTCCGTGGTGTAGACCCGACGCTCGAAGATGCGGTGTCCGGTGTTGGTGCCGCATTGCGCGAGGGTAGCCTTCAGGAACTCGAGCCCGGGGGTTTCGGAATCATTCTCGGCATCGAGCTGGCCAGGGCGCTTGGTGTCGGTGTCGGCGACAAGGTCACGGCAACGCTGGCCGACGGCATCGTGACCCCGGCCGGCGTCGTGCCGCGCATGAAGCGATTTCGGGTCGTCGGACTCTACCGGGTCGGTATGTACGAATTCGATCGTCGACTTGCGTTCATCCACGTCACCGATGCGCAAAAGCTATATCGGAGGCGAGACGGGGTGACGGGATTGCGTCTCGCCGTCACGGACCTGTTCAAAGCGCCGGCCATCGTCCGTGATGTTGCCCAGAATTACGGCTCGGCCGTTCTCGTCAGCGACTGGACGCGGCGGCACGTCAATTTTTTCCGTTCGATTCAGATAACGAAGTCGATTCTGTTCGTTATTCTTCTGCTCGTGATTGCAGTGGCCGCTTTCAATATCGTGTCGACACTCGTCATGGTCGTAAAGGACAAGCAGGCTGACATCGCGATCCTGAGAACGATAGGAGCGCGGCCGTCAAGCATCCTGAAAGTATTCGTGACCCAGGGCAGCGTAATCGGTGTCGTCGGCACGTTTGCCGGAGTCGTCGTCGGAACCCTGCTGGCCACGAATCTGGAAACCATCGTTACCAGTCTCGAAGCCGTGTTCGGAATCAAATTTCTTGCCGCAGATGTGTACTTCATCAGTGATTTGCCGGCCGATCTGCAAAGTGCCGACGTGATTCGGATCGCGGCGATCGCGCTGGTACTGGCGCTTGCCTCGACGTTGTATCCCGCCTGGATCGCTGCGAGGACAGCGCCGGCGGAGGCGCTGCGCTATGAATGAGCGGCATCAGGCGGTGCTCGAGTGTCGCGGTATCGAACGGCGCTTTGTCGAGGGCGGCACCGTCCTGGAGGTGCTCACCGGCGTGGACCTCAGGGTGGCGGCTGCGGAACGCCTGGCGATCGTCGGCGCATCCGGATCCGGCAAGACGACGCTGCTGCAGATCATGGGTGGACTCGACGATCCGGATGCCGGCGAGGTCATCGTGAACGGCAAATCGATGCACGGTAGCGACGAAGTCACGAAGGGCGAGTTGCGGAACCGGTATATCGGCTTCGTTTACCAGTTTCATCATCTGCTCCCCGAGTTCTCGGCGGAGGAGAATGTCGCCATGCCGCTTTTGATTCGCCGTGAACCGAAGGCGGCAGCTCTCGCGGCAGCCCGCGAGCTATTGGCGCGCGTGGGGCTCCGCGGACGCCTGACGCACAAGCCTGGCGAGCTGTCCGGGGGCGAGCGACAACGCGCAGCCGTAGCGCGCGCGTTGGTGACCCGACCGCGCCTCGTGCTCGCGGACGAACCAACCGGCAACCTCGACGCCGGCAACGGAGAGCAGGTTCTTAAGCTGATGCTGGAACTCAATCTGGAGCTCGATACCAGCCTCGTGATCGTCACACACGATCTGTCGATCGCTGCGCGCATGGACCGGATACTCTCGCTCGAGAACGGGCGCCTGCATACCGCCGACTGACGTCGTCCACTCAGCGCTTGCGCTGGTTGCGTTTTCTGGCCTTGTAATCAGCGAGCGACAGGCGCCAGACGAGGTCGAGCAGCACGTAGCCAATGAGCGCGGCAATGGCGCCCGCGAGTACCGAACCGAGCAGCAGCGGCTGCCAGATCGTCATAAACGTGCTCTGCATCCAGTCGATCGACGGCGCGCCGGAGAAGGCCGGCGCGGCTCGCTCCGGTATCGAAAGAAGTTCGGCTCCGATTCGATACGCGAGATAGTAGATCGGGCCCATGGTCAGCGGATTATTGGCAAGTGAGGCGAGCACCGCGACGGGAATATTGACGCGCAGCATCAGCGCCGCGAGCGCCGCAATCAGGAAAAGACCGGGTGCGGGCAGAAACGCCACGAACAGGCCCAGCGAGGTGGCCGGAACAACCGTCTTGCGGCGAATGCTCCAGAGTCGGTGGTCGTGCAGGAGGTGGTCGAACGGCGCGAGGAACCAGCGTTCCTTCATGTGTTCACGTTTGACCGCAAATTTCCGAAAAAATCGTCTTGGCATAGGTCGCCTGAACGTCAAAACTGGCGTCAATGTGGGCAGTCTGCCTCAGCCTGCTGGCCGGCGTATATACGCTGCAGCTCATTCACGTCGCCTGGCTGGCCGAGTCGTTGCTCGCGGCTGGAATTACATCGATCGTTCTGCTGGCGCGCGGATCGTTTAAAATCGTCGTCGCGTTCTGGCTGGGCCTCGCAAGCTTTTGGCTGGCCGTCG
The DNA here is from genome assembly GCA_041598895.1 of Woeseiaceae bacterium. GTDB lineage: Bacteria > Pseudomonadota > Gammaproteobacteria > Steroidobacterales > Woeseiaceae > UBA1847. The sequence goes on from JBFHXQ010000243.1 coordinate 3,611, forward strand.
CCGCAGTTGCGAATGACCGGCTACGGCCGGAATACGCGGGCGACAGCCTGCTCACTACGGTTCGTATCGTGGATTTTCCGTCCAGCCGCGAAGGTTCCGTCGCTTTTGTTGCAGCACCCATCGACGATGCGCGCCTCCCGGAGCGAATTCGATTGACCTGGTACGAGCCGCCAGTGCGACTGCGGCTCGGCGATATCTGGCAGCTCGAACTTCGCTTGCGGCGGCCGCGCGGACGGTTGAATCCGGGTGCCTTCGACTTCGAAGCATGGCTAACGCGGCAACGTATTGCCGCAGTCGGTTACGTAGTGCCCGGGGCGAGGAACCATCTGCGTCGGACCGAGCGGCCGGGACCGGTCGATCGCTTTCGCATGCACAGCGTCGCGCGCATCGAAACCCGCATCTCCGACGCCCCGTCTGCCTCCGTGCTCGCCGCAATCACGGTTGGTGAACGTAGCGCGATCAGCGAGGCACAGTGGCGACAGTTTCGCGCGACCGGCACGTCACACCTGATGGCGATATCAGGACTGCACGTAGGGCTCGCCGCGGCCGGCGCCTATGTCGTTTTTGCTGCGGCGATTGGCGTCAGCGTGCGCAGGCGCAACGCGCGCGATCCGGCACTGTGTTTGAGTGTGCTAACCGCCTGCGGCTACGCGACCGTTTCCGGTCTCGGAACGCCCGCTCAGCGCGCCGCACTCATGTTCGCGTTCGCGGCGATCGCGGTGCTGGCACGACGGCCGCAGCCTGCAGACGCGTTGCTCGCGCTCACGTGCTGTTTGCTCGTGGTCGTTGATCCGCTGACGACGATGAGTCCGGGTTTCCGCTTGTCTTTCGGAGCCGTTGCGCTGCTTTGCTGGGTGACGCGTGCCGGCAATCGGGTGTCCGGCACGGGTCCC
>JBFHXQ010000244.1:0-4495 GCA_041598895.1 Woeseiaceae bacterium
CATGGCGTGGGAACCGATCTCTACGAGCCGCTGGTAGGTGTGCAGCAGTACGAGCTTGCCACCGGCATGCCCCGCAACCGACCTACCGATATCGACGATGCGCTGGTCGAGCGAAGCCTCCTCGTCTTCGCGATGCGTCGGATCGACGGCCGCGACAATGACGGGATGTTCCTGCCATGCATGCTGCTTAACGAGCCACAGCGGGTAATCGAGACTCCGCATCAGCTCCCAGTCGGTAAACGTGAATATCGCGCGCTCCGCAGGGCTGTGGTACTGGGTCCCCTTGATGACAAATTCGGGATTCAGCTCTCGCGCCTTTTCGACAATTGCGTCCGCTGCCGGTCGGTCATGACTCACCGACGTGCTTACATCGACGCCGCGGTCGCTCGCGACGTCGGCAAGCTTCTGCATCGTCTCATCCTGAGCGCCATGTACCCGTTCGGCGAGGCGCTTTGTTTCACTCGATACGAGAAAACGATCGCGCAGGATTGCTATCGTCGGATCGCTGAGCATGAGATGGAGGTCGCAGTCATACAGCTGGGCAAGCCAGGTTGCACGCTGGGCGACTTCCTCGGGGAAGTTGTCGAGTTCAATTACGGCCAGAACAGTGTCGCTCATTGAGTCCTCCGACGGACGAGTATCGTAAGCTGCATGGTTACATGCCCGCAGTGTGCGTGAGTGCCGGCTTTGCAGGCACGCCAGAACGCACGATTTTAGTCTATTCAGCCGGGTCGCGGTCAAACATGCGGACGCCGCGCAATCGTTTGCGGCGAATACCTATCGCGGCGCGTGGCGATCACTGTTCATCGGGACGCTTCGATCTGCATTTCCTATAATGCGCGATTCGTCCAGATGACGGTGACAGCAATGCGGCAGATGCCCCGATTCACGTGCGGCCTGATCGTACTCACGACGCTTACTGCGTTCGCGGATACGACCTCATATCCTGATGAAAAACTGAGCGCGCTAATCGCGGAGCACTGGGAATACTACCTGCGCGAGGATCCGATTGCTGCGACGCAGGTTGGCGTCAACGACTTCAACGATCGACTCCCACGCGTGGCGGCCGGCGACAGACGGCGAAGACTCGAGACCGAACGGGCGTTTTTGCGACGGGCGAGGGATTTAGATCGATCCGTGCTCAGCGACCAGGGCCGCATCGATCTCGAACTGTTCGAGTGGGTGCTCAGGGACTCAATCGGCAGCTACGAGCTCGAACTTGCACGCATCCCCTTCAATACGTTTTCCGGATTTTTCATGAGCGCGTTGACGGCAAGTGACGGGGTCCGTATGCAAACGGCGAAGGATTACGAAGATTACGTTGCCCGACTGCGCGACATACCGCGCTTTTTTGCCGAGAACGTCGACAATATGCGCGTGGGATCACGACAGGGTTTCGTGCTTCCGAAGATCGTGATTCAGGGTGTCCTGCCCACGCTCGAAGCCCAGGTCAAGGAGAATCCCGAGGACAGCCGCTTCTATGACCCGTTCGAGTCGCTCAGCGGACGGTTGGATGACGACGAGAAAAACCGGCTGCGCCGGCAGGCAAAGGCGGCTATTCACGACGCCGTCATGCCTGCATTCGCAGCCGTCGTTGACTTTCTCAGCTCGGAATACGCGGCGTCCGACTCTCTCGCAGCGACGGCGCTGCCCGACGGACAACGCTATTACGCCTATCAAATCAGACGATATACGACACTGGAAGGCGCAATGGCCGATGACATTCACACGACCGGTCTGGCCGAGGTCCGTCGCATCCGCGACGAGATGGAAGGCATCATCGAGGAACTCGGCTTCGACGGCGGTTTTCAGGAATTCACGGACTATCTCCGCACGGAACCGCGGTTCTATGCGGTATCGGAAGAGGCCCTGCTGAAAGAGGTGGCCTATATCGCAAAACGCATCGACTACGTCATGCCCGGATTCTTTAACCGGTTGGCGCGCCAACCCTACGGCATCGTGCCGGTTCCGGCGGAGATTGCGCCGAATTACGTCACCGGTGCGTACTACAGCGCGCCGCTCGGCGGCAGCAACGGTGGGCAGTTCTGGGTAAATACGTACGCGCTCGACCAGCGGCCTCTGTACGAGATGCCTGCGCTCACGCTACACGAGGCCGTGCCCGGACATCATCATCAGAATGCACTGGCGCTGGAAATGCAGGACGTCCCGGATTTTCGCCGCAACCTGTACTTCAGCGCTTTCGGCGAAGGGTGGGCGCTGTATGCCGAATGGCTTGGTCAGGAAATGGGAATTTACCGCAGTCCGTACGAACGTTTTGGTCGCCTCAGCTATGAGATGTGGCGCGCCTGCCGGCTCGTGATCGACACCGGAATTCATTCGAAAGGCTGGAGCCGGGAGCAGGCCATGCAATTCCTGGCCGACAATACATCGCTGTCGCCTGGCAACGTGCGTGCCGAAGTGGATCGCTACATTTCATGGCCGGGGCAGGCGCTGGCCTACAAGCTCGGTGAGCTCGAGATCCGCAAACTGCGTCGCGACGCGGAACGCGAGCTCGGGCAGGCATTCGACCTTCGTGAGTTTCACGACGTGATCCTTGCAAATGGCGCGGTGCCGCTGGCAATGCTCGAACGCGTAACCTGGCGCTACATCGCTGACAAGCAAAGCGCTGAGGGCCGGTAAAAGCCTATTGTTTGGCTCCCGTGATCATGCGCCAGGCCATTGATTGGCGAATCCCCCGCCATGGTCTAAACTCCCGGTCGCGCAGCTCGCGCCGAACAGGGAGATGAAGAATGAGAAAAATTCTTATTGGGGCCGTATCTGTATCAATGCTCGTGTGCGCTTTGGTTGCCGGCGCAGATGAACACGAGACACCGGAAACCTACATTTATTCGACGTATTTTCTGTGCGAAGGCGCCGGTCTCGATCGCGTCGACGAAATCGTCGCACGCGATGCGCCGGTATTGAACAAGTTGGTCGACGATGGAACCCTGCGCGCCTGGGGATGGCTAGCGCATCACACCGGCGGTCCGTGGCGGCGCCTCCAGTACTTCATGTCGGATTCCATCGCAGATTTGCTCGCAGACCAGGACGCCATCACGAAGGCTCAGGCCGAAGCGGCCGAGGACGACGATAAATCCGGTGCAGAGTTTGCTGCGATTTGTCCGCATCACGAAGACTACATCTGGGTCAGCGTGTCCGGCATGTCGGGCGAGGCGAGGGGTGCCGCGGGACTGTCCGTTTACCATGTGTGCGACGTCGGTCGAGAGGAACGTGCGGACGAAATCGTCAAAGAACATTTTGCACCGGTGATGGACAAGCTGGTCGACGACGGCAAGCTGACGTCCTGGGGCTTTGCGTCGCACGTCGTTGGCGGTAAGTATCGAAAGCTGCAAACGATGACCGCGAAGGACCACGCGACGCTGCTGGCCGCACGAGGTGAGGCTCTCGAGGCATTATACGGCGACGACAACGCGGCCGGTGCCGAGTTCACCGACATCTGTGGCCCACACGCCGATTACCTATGGGATATTCAGCACGAGAGACCTTGACGTTCCGCGCGGAATGAAGAAACCGGGCGCGAGGCCCGGTTTCTTTTGACGACTGCAGGTCTTTATCAGGAACGGCGAAAGCGGCTGAAAAATCCGCGTTTGCGCGACGAATCATCGTCCTCGTTGTCGCTCAGCGATTTTCGCACCTCGAGACTGTCCAGCGTTTGCGTAATCGAAACGTCGATCTGTTCGTCGATGGGCCGAGGCGGCACGCTCGGCACAACGGGCTGCTCTTCGACGATTGTTTCTCCAAGCACGACCGATTCGGCCGGCGTCGGCATGCGCAGAGGTCTGCCGTTCAGTTTTTGCAGCGTTGCGAGCCGTTCGCTCGGGCTCGAGTCGAGGCCGGGCGACTGCCGCGGCCGCTTGAGCCCGCTGGCTGCGGCTTGCGGCGGCGGCGCGGATGCCGGTTCGGCAACCGGTGGTTCGGAAACAGGGGGCACCGGAAGCTCAGTCCCGGTACCCGATGTCGCATCGTCGTCGATCAATGCCAGGTCGTCGTTTGCCGGCGCATCCATGGACGGGTCCGCGACAACCTGCGCGCCCACCAGGCTGAATTCATCACCGAACAGCGTCTCGGCGAGCGTGTCCGATACCTCATCCAGCGACGGGGCATCGCCGAGCTTGCCCGCCATCCTGCGCATTCCTGAGTCCGATGGCGCCGACGCGGCGGCTTGTCCGGATGCGTCTGGAAGCCGCCCGGGTGCCACCGTGGCACCCAGGTCGGGATGCGTCTGACTCAGAATCGTTTGCGCTACGGTGATCTTTTCCTCGATTTCGCGATCCAACGTGATTTCCGGAAGGTTGGCCGAATCGTCATCGTCGAGATTTTGTGCGACGGTCGCCTCGAGCGCCGACTGCCCCGGTAGCGTAGCCTCGAGTGTCGCGTCCATGGGTAGCGTAGCCTCGAGTGTCGCGTCCCCGGGTAGCATAGCCTCGAGTGGCGCGTCCCCGGGTAGCGTAGCGTCGAGTGTCGTGTCGCCGGC
>JBFHXQ010000245.1:0-4466 GCA_041598895.1 Woeseiaceae bacterium
ATCAATCGTCCGTTGGTGAATCGTTCAAGGCTGTAGCCTTCGATCATCGGATCCGGACGGTCGTTTGCGATTAAAGCTGCGTGCAATTTCGCGGCCAGGGGCGTGGTCTTGAACCCTCCTGAGCCCGCAACATCAACGTAAAAACCGGGAACGGACGTTTTGGAAATGATCGGCGTATTGTCGTAGGTAATATCCAGTGCGCCCGCCCATTGACGCAGGAACTGCATGCGTTCGAACATGGGAAAGACCTGTAATATCGCGGCGATGACGCCTTCGGGTATCTGCGGTGTGCCGCGTTGCGAGTAGCTCGGATACGGATCCGTACCGGCGCCCATGACAAGCTCGCCTTTATCGGACTGCATAAAGTAGGTATTGAATCCTCGCAGTACTACGATGTCATCGAGGACAGGCTTGACCGGCGTGGAGACCAGAGCCTGTAGCGGAATCGTTTCTATTGGCAGAGTAACCCCCGCCATCGCCGCGACCTGTTTGCCATGCCCAGAAACCGCCATGCCGAGTTTGCGTGTCCGGATTTGCCCTGACGTTGTATCGACACCGGTCACACCTTTTCGGTCGGTGCGAATTCCTGTGACCTCGCAATTTTCGATGATATCGACGCCGAGTCTGCTGGCCGCTCTCGCATAACCCCAGGCGACGGCATCGTGGCGGGCCATGAGCACGTCGGGATGGTGAATACCACCAACGATCGGCATCCGGGCCGGGCTGACAATCATCGGCAGCCGTCGTTTCAATTCCTCAACGCCCATAATCCGGTGTTCCGCGCCAAACAAGGCCGTCGTGTTGACCATCCGCTCTGCATCCGACCGATCACGGTCACTCATCAGGATCGTGGTCATACCGCGCCGGGACACCATGACGTTGAAATTGAGCTCATCGCTCAGCGAGTGCCACGCATTGACGGCGGCGTGATGGAAACGTGCGTTCTGGGGATAGAGAAAATTGTCGCGGATCGTCATCGTATTGCGGGCGGTATTGCCGCCGCCCAACCAGCCCTTTTCGAGGACCGCCACATTCCTGATGCCGTGGCGGCTGGCCAGATGGTATGCGGCGCCGAGGCCGTGTCCGCCGCCGCCGATAATGATGACGTCGTAGGATGTCTTCGGTTGTGCGCGCCTCCAGGCAGCGTGCCAGCCGCGATGGCCGCGCAACGCCTGCAGCGCCAGTGAGAACGCGGAATACTTCATGACGAGTGCTTTACCGGACGCTCATGGGTTCAGCGTAGTTGCTCGTCCGCGCCTTCTATATTGCTCATAAATGTCTGGAAATCGTCAACCACGGCCTGCGCGGCGGCGGCGACGATTTCGGCGCCGACGGATGGCGATGCCAGAGCCGAATGGGAGCCCACGCGGCCATCGGGAAATTCGGCTCTGTGCTGCTTCGCGGGAGGGTGAAAATCTCCGGCATGATTGCGAATGTAAGAAGCCGACAGTGCCTTCGCGGGTTTTTCCGGGGGCTCGAGATCCGGAATGCGTTGATATTTTTGGGTTATCGAAATTTCGCTCGGCGTGGCGTGCATGCCTTCCCATTCACCGAATTCCCGCGTGCGAATTTCATTCACCGAATCGAAGTCCCACCAGCTTTTACAGCGGATGCGCGGCGCCGAGTCACCGAGACGACTGTAAATATCGTGCATCGCCGCACGAATGGGCGCTATGTTGGCGCCGTGCGCATTGAGAAAATACACGCCTTTCACGCCTTGCTTGTGCAGGCTGTCGACAATGTCCTCGATTAAGGACATGAGCGTACGACTGCGAATCGATATCGTTCCCGGAAAACCCATGTTGAACTGCGCAGACGTATATGCGATGACGGGCGCAATCAATATGTCGCCAAGTCGACCCGCTTCCAATGCAATCGTTTCGGCGCACAGAGCGTCGCATCCGACCAGACCAATCGGACCGTGCTGCTCGATTGAGCCAATCGGAATTACCACACCGGGCTTCGCGCGGAGCAATGCGTCTATTTCGGAGCTGGTATGCGTGAGTATGTTCACGTTTTCGTTGCGCGAAATGCGCCGATGGATTTGTAAAGGGCATAATTGCTGAAGAATGCGGTGCACAGCGATACTATCATCATGGAATAGCCAATCTTCATTTCGTCCGCGAATACGAAATCGGTAATCAGGGCGACTACGGTCGGTCCAAAGGTCATTCCCGACAGGCTCAGTACCATTAGAAATACCGCATAGGTTTGTCCACGCAGCTGGTTTGGCGTCACACGTAACATGCAGGTCACCATATTGACGGTGATAAACGCCATACCGAACGGGATCAAGGCCAGGCCGACAAGCGCCAAATAGGGGTTCGGAATGACCGGCGTGGCTATCATCCCGGGTACCATGAACAACGCGCCGACGAAGCCCGCTTTTGCATGCCCGCCCTCGTCGTTTTTTGCAGCGAAATAGTCACCAAGACGAGCCCCGGTTGCAATGCCGAGGGGCCCGAAAATCAGCAAAATGATTCCGAAGGCGTACCCGATGCTCGAAATATCCCAGCTATGGGCGCGTAAATAGAGCGTCGGAGTCCACGCGAGAAACATGAAATTCACGATGGCAACAACGGCCATGCCGACGAAAACAGGTCCGTACAGGTAGCGCTTGTCCCAAAGGTATTTGGCCACCTCGCGTATCGACAGTTCCGCCGCCTCACCGCCTTTTTCCGTGAGAATTTCCTTGCGCTCCGGCTCCCGGGTAAATGCGATCATCAATGCGATCAGCAGTCCCGGTGTGCCAACGACGATGAACGTCGTTTGCCACGGGAGCAGATCTCCGAAGTAAGGCACGTTGATCGGGGGCGAGTTCGAAATTATCTGGATTACCGCACCGCCGGTCACCATTGCAAGGCCGGAGCCGACGTAAATCGCGCCATTGTAAAATCCGATTGGACCGGTACGTTTTTCGGGAGGGAAGCTGTCTGAAATCATCGACAGGGCGGCCGGACTCAACGCCGCTTCGCCGACGCCGATTCCGAGTCTCGCCAGAAATAACTGACCGAAGTTTCTGGCGAGGCCGCTCGCCGCGGTCATCAGGCACCATAAGGTCATTCCGGCGACGATGAGATTGCGCCGGTTGAATTTGTCGGCGGCACGTCCAAGCGGGATTCCCATGAGCGTATAAAAAAGCCCGAATGCGAAGCCCAATAGCAGGCTTATTTGCGTGTCAGACAATTGCAGGTCGGATTTGATCGGTTCGACCATCAGGCTGATGATCTGACGGTCGATGAATGACACGGTGTACGCAATAGACAGCAACAGAACCAGTCCCCAGGCTCTCGCCGGTGAGGGGTAAATAACTTCGTGTTCACTGCGGTTGGCAGTGCCTTGATTCACGTGTGTTCCCCAGTTTTTATTGTTATCTGTCTAATGGACGTCCGGCAATTTGAGTGTACCTTGTTTAAGGCTGACCAGGTGGCGCCTGCCGGGTGATATCGAGAATGGCGTCATAGAGACTCTTATCCAGCGTGACACGGTCCTGTTGCTCCGCCGCCATGAATCTCGCGCGGCTCCGCTCTCCTGGAATTTGCACGTGCTCTCTATCCGGTGCCGGACGCGCACGTCGGATACGCTCCAGCAATGCAGCGGATCGCTCGCTGCAGGCTGCGCCAAAGCCGAATAAATCGGGATCGAGGGCAACAAGCAGGTTGCCGCTCTGGTGAGGCTTGTCTCCGGCGATTGCACCGCCGACCAGCGGGCCGGTCAGGACCTCGATTATCAGCGCGAGTGCCGATCCTTTCGCGCCGCCAAACGCGCGTATAGCGCCCTGCAGCACTTCACCCGGATCGGTCGTGGCATTTCCCTCCGAATCGAACCCTGTATCGGGGGCAATCGATTTGCCCAGCCTTTGCGCCTCCAGCAGCCCGAACCAGGTTTCGGCCGAGGTGCCCATGTCGATGAGCAGCGGGCCGTCATCTGTTGGTATCGCGAATGCAAGTGGATTGGTGCCGAAGATCGCGTCGACGCTGCCACACGGCGCTACTGCCTTGGGCGTACCGCCGAAGATCATGCATAGGAACCCAAGCTCGGCAGCGCGCTCGGCATAGTACCCGATCGCACCCGTCGAGGTTGCGGTGCCGCACGTACCGACGATGCCGATGCCGGTATCGGCCGCCGACCGAATTGCCTCCTCGAGCGCACGCTGCATGACGACCATTCCCAGATTCGAGTTGCCGTCAATGTGCGTCACAGACTGTGATCGCCGCGTAATGGATATGTCCCCGGCGGAAGGGTCCGGAACCACTGCACGTGCGACGATTTTGCCGAGAACGAGCTGCGTACCTGCTCTCACGTCGAACGGGTAAAGAACCAGCGGGCGCGTCAGCGCAAGCGAGAACGCCTGACGGCGCCGGCGGACCTGCTCTCGGTCTGGTGCTGGCCGCGGGTGTGGACCGAGAGCGTGCCCTGGCCGCTGGGTGAGATCCGCGTCGACCTGCCGGCCGCGGGCCTGCCGC
>JBFHXQ010000246.1:0-4456 GCA_041598895.1 Woeseiaceae bacterium
AACACGCCTGACCGGCGTGACGGAGGGCATCGTCTCCGTGTTCCGGAACTGGACGCATCTGCTGCGCGGCTCCGCGATCGGCACGGTCATTGGGGCAGTCCCGGGACTCGGCGGCGTCGTTGCGTCGTTTTTTGCGTACTCGTCCGCCGTGCAGACGTCGCGTGAACCGGAAACGTTCGGCAAGGGCAACATCGTTGGCGTTATCGCCCCGGAATCTGCGAACAACGCCAAGGACGGCGCGTCACTGTTGCCCACTGTCGCATTCGGGATTCCCGGCAGCGCGGAATCGGCGCTGCTCCTGAGCATCCTGGTTCTGCACGGGATCGAGCCGGGCCCGGCGATTCTGATCGACAGCCAACAGGAAATCTTCGCGCTCATTCTCGCCATAACGCTGTCTGCCGTCGGCGCGTCGATCGTTGGTCTGCTCACTGCGCGCTGGCTGCTGTTGATCACGCACGTTCGTGCGCATGCACTCGTCCCGATCGTCATCTCGCTGACGCTGACGGCGGTATATGCGCTGGAAGGAAAGCTTGGCGACGTCATCGTCTGCGGCATCGCCGGCATCGTCGGCTACCTGATGATCCGTTTTGACTACCCGCGGCTCACTTTTATTATTGCGCTCGTGCTCGGCAAGACGATGGAACAGGCATTTCAGCAGTCGGTAACGATCTCGGACGGTAACCTTACCGCCTATATCGCCGGCCGCCCAACGTCCGTGGTGCTGGTCTTCTGCATACTCGCGACGCTCGCGGTGCCGGCCGTGCGCGCCGGTCGCAGGCGGCGACTCGGGCAGGCAGCGAAGCGTCGATGAACGATACGCAGGTCATCGTCGTCGGCGCAGGCCCGGTCGGGCTCACGCTGTCGCTCGCGCTCGGCAACGCCGGCATACGCTGCATCCTGCTCGAGCGTAACGAAGCGCCAACCGGTTATCCCAAGATGGAGCGCTGCAACGCGCGCACGATGGAGATCTATCGCCGGCTCGGCATCGCCGACGAGATCCGCGCCGCCGGCCTGCCTGCCGAGTGCCCGATGGACGTGTTTGTCGTGACCAGCCTCGTCGAAGAGCCGATCCTGCACCTGCCCTACGGGTCGGTAGCGGAGTGCCGGAAAGACATCGCCGCGCACAACGACGGTACGCGCACGCTCGAGCCGTATCAGCTGATCTCGCAGTACACGCTCGAGCCGCTCTTGAAACGTATGGCGGAGGAAAACCCCCTCATCGACGTGCGCTTCGGGCACGAGCTGCTGCGCTTCGAGGATCGCGGCGACGGTGTCACGGCACATGTGCGCTGCTCCGACGGCAGCGAGTTGCGGATTACCGGCGCCTACCTCGTCGGCTGCGACGGCGGCAGCAGCACCGTTCGCCGGCAGCTCGGCATCAGGCTCGAAGGCGACGGCGAGATGCTGACGCTGTGCCAGGCACTGTTCCGCTGTGACGACCTGTACGAGCGCATCCCGATCGGGAAGGGCCGGCACTACCACGTCTGTGACGAGCAGTCGGGTTTCATCATCGTGCAGGACGACACGAAGCACTTCACGCTGCACGCGGCGGTCGACGACGAGACCGAGATGCCGAAGCTCTTCGAGAAGATCGTCGCGATGCCGATCGAATACGAAACACTATTCATTGGCCAGTGGACCCAGCGTCTGCTGATCGCCGAGCGCTACGGCGACGGCCGCGCCTTTATTGCCGGTGATGCCGCACACCTGGTCATACCGACAGGCGGTCTCGGCATGAACACGGGCGTCGGCGACGTCGTCGACCTCGCGTGGAAATTCAAAGGCACGCTCGAGGGCTGGGGCGGCGAGAACCTGCTAGCGTCCTACGAAGCCGAGCGTCGCCCGATCGGCGTCCGCAACGTCGCCGCGTCCCGGCGCGCGAACGAGGGTCGGCGCAACTGGCGAGGAGCGTGGCGCCCGGAAATTCGGGACCGGACACCCGAGGGCGCGGCGATCCGTGCCCGGGTTGCGAAGATCGCCGACACCGAGCAGCGCAAGACGAACGAGATCCTCGGCATCGAGGCCGGCTACCGTTACATCGGCTCGCCGCTGATCTGGCCCGAACCGGGCGAAGGGCCGGAGCCGAACAATCCGGTGTACCTACCGACCACCTGGCCCGGGGCGCGCCTGCCGCACGTCTGGCTCGAGGACGGCTCGGCGCTTCACGATCATCTCGGCTCCGGCTACACGCTGCTGCGCTTCGACGCGGGGCGCGAGGACCTGGCGCCGCTTGTGGCCGACTTCGAGAAATTCGGCGCGCCGCTCGAGGAAGTGAGCTTCGACGACGCACACCCGGTCGAGGTATACGAAGGCTACGAGCTGTTCCTGCTTCGCCCCGACCTGCACATCGTCTGGCGCGGCAACGCCGCGCCTCAGGATCCCGCAAGGCTTGCGGCGATCGCGACCGGGCGCTGAGCCTGTTCCCGCGATCCGGTTGCGGCGGGATGCCGACTCTACGAGCCCGGCGGCGGCGCGTACGGCCGGCCGGCTTGGTGGCACCAGCCCTGCCAGGCGCGCTCAAACGTAAACGCGCCGCGGCGCTTCAGTATGGCCTGAACTTCGCCGTCACTGAGAAACGTGATCTCCCCGAGCGAGTGTGACTGGAGCTGCAGCCTGGCGTTGACCTCGAGATAGATCGAGCTGAACACGACCTCGCGCACCGACTTGCCGACCACGACGCAGCCGTGGCCGCGCATCAGCGCGGCGCGCTTGTCGTCGAGACTCGCGGCGAGATCGCTGCCCATCTCCATCGAGGTGACCAGCAGCGTCGTATCGCCGAACTGTGTCCGTGAATCCCAGAGCGGCAGCTCGTTGCCCATGCCCGCCGCCATGTGCAGCAGCGGCTTCAAGTCCGTGCCGGTAACGCCGAACGGAATCACGCTGGGGCTGTGGTTGTGAACTACGGCGCGAATCTCCGGCCGCGCCTTGTACACCGAGCCGTGGATGGCCCGCTCCGCATATGGATCGCGTCCCTGCGGATCGATCGGCTGACCTTCCAGCGTGAACTCCATGATGTCCGACGTCTGGATGACCTCCGGTGCCCGCGAACACGAGAGCAGATAGTGTTCCGGATTCTCCGGGTGCCGAACGCTTATATGACCGAACGTGTCGACTACGCCTTGATTGGCAAGAATGTGATTGGCGGTTACCAGTTCCTCGAGCGTTGCGTCCAGAAGTGTCATCGCGTTTTCCAGTTTGGTGAGTGCCCACTATTGAATTAAGAGTCGGACACGATCCAGGTTGGCCATATCGCGTCCTCCGCCTTCGCCCGGCGCCTCCCATACCGTCCGCCCAATGCGGCTGATGTCGGTAAAGCGCCAAATAAAGTGCGCCGCTACGCTCGGGTTTTGAGGACAGCTTCGTCCCTGCTGCAGCAATCGCGGGTAACCGGGAGTGAGCCTCGTAGTGGCACGATCCACATACGATCCGATCTTACTCGATGTCGGGCCAACAGCGTCAATTCGGCGTTTCGGCGCTATACAGTACGCATGCATTACGGCCCTCGCGCGGCACTGTGACCGATACACTACTGCACCAGTGCGTGCGAACGCGCCGGAGACTCCGTTCAGGTACCCGCGTCGGGTCTTGCATGTGAAACAAACTTCCGGGTAAAGCGTGCGCTTGGCGGAAATTTGCCCGGGGGCATCAATACCGCACCCGCGGCGGCATGATCGTGATCATGCGCAACACGCCAGATAGACCTGACGAGCTGTACCGGACAGTCGTTGTGAACCCGCTTGTCACCTTGCCGGGCATCGACCGTGACCGGGTGGAGGCGGCCGTCGACGATGCCAACCCATACGATTCGTACGCAACAAAGTGTATGCTGGCCGCCAGGTATCAACTCATGAATCGAATAGCGACGTATTGCAACCAATGACGACCGAAAATCTGTCGGCAAAAGCCAAAATACGAATCCGGAAGTCCCCATCAGAGGCATTTGCCGCATTCGCCGACGGCGCTGCAATGAGCCATTTCTGGTTCACTCGTCGAGACGACGGCCTTGCACAGGGTGAGACGGTCAAGTGGTATCTCGGAGATCGCGAGGACGCGTTTGCATTCGATGTGCGGGTGGTCGAGCTCGACCGGCCCGGCAAGATAGTGATCGAATGGGGAAACGCTGGTGCAAACACGCAGGTAACGTGGCTTTTCGATGAAACGGAGGGCGGGGACACGATCCTGACAATCGAGGAGACCGGATTTACCGGAAGCAGTGACGCAATAGTCGAACGGGCTCTGGACTCTACGGGCGGCTTCAATCAGGTCATTATCGCGGCAAAAGCGTTTATAGAGCACGGCGTGGCATTGAACGTCGTCGCCGATCATGTATAAGCGTATGCCGCCTGCAACGACGACGAACAAACGCATTACGGAATCGTCTGAAACCCGATCCTGATATCTCGATAACTCCGCTGCGATGGCGCGAGACCCCGAAACACCGGCGTGTATTTACACC
>JBFHXQ010000247.1:0-4436 GCA_041598895.1 Woeseiaceae bacterium
CCGTTACCCCAGTCGAACGCTACGTCGGAGATACCGGTTTCCTCGCCGACTTCACGAAGCGCCGCCTCGAGCGGATCTTCGCCCGGCTCCTTGAGCCCCTTGGGAAAATCCCAGTGATGATAGGCGCGAAGCATTAGCGTCTGCCAGCCGGTTTTCGCAGCACGCGCGAGCACGATGCCGCAGGAAAGTCGATCATCGCTGATCATGCAGCGCGGAGCACATCGACAGGCGGCGCCACGACGGAGCCCCGCGCTGCAACGAAACCGCTTCCGCACACGAGGACGACGCCGGCTGTAAGACCGGCGATCCAGAGCAGCGGGTCGAATCGGTACGGCAGGTCGAAGAGCTGAATCGCCACTATCCCCGCGAGGATCGAGGCGCCGGCCGATGCCAAAACGCCGGCCGCGATGCCGAGCGCCGCGAATTCGGTCATGACGCCTGCGAACACGGTTCGCTTTTGCGCGCCGAGCGCCCGCAGCATCGCGCTCTCGAATCTGCGCTCGTCGATGGTCGACTGAACCGCGGCGAACAGCACCGCGATACCGGCCGCGAGCGTGAACACGAAGACCGCCTGCACCGCGAGACTGGCCTTGTCGATAATCTCGCGCACCTGCTTGAGAATCGAATCGAGATCGATGACCGAAATGCTCGGATGGCGACGAACCAGCGTTACAAGCGCCGCTTGCTGCGTAACTTCGACGCGCATGCTCGCAATATACGTCGTCGGCATATCCTCGATCACGCCCGGAGACAGCACCACGAAAAAGTTCGGCTGAAACGAATCCCAGTTAACTTTGCGCAGGCTCCGAATTTCGACGTCAACATCCCGCCCGGCAACCTGAAATCTGAGCCGGTCACCAATGCCGAGCCCGGTTTCCAGCGCAACCTCTTCCTCGATCGATGCAAGCGCGGGACCCGAGTAATCCTTCGGCCACCATTCGCCGTCGATCAGTTCATTGCTGGGCGAAAGCTCACGCGCCCACGACAGATTCGCTTCGCGATTCGCAAACCAGCGGCCGTCCTCTGACGGGTAGCTGCGCTCCTTGACGGACGTGCCGTTAATTTCGGTCATGCGCGCGCGTACCAGCGGTACGAACTCCGGCACGTCGATGCCCGCATCCTGCAGCAAGCCCGCCACAGACCCACGTTCGTCAGGCTGCACGTTGATCATGAAATGATTCGGAGCGTTTTCGTCAAGGGTCTGTCGCCACCCTTCAAGCAGATCGGTACGGACGATCGTCAGCAGGAGTAATACCGTGAGTCCGAGACCGAACGCGACCACCTGTATCGCGCTAGACCGGCCGCGGCGCGCGACATTCGCGAGCCCGTAACGCCAGGCGACGCCGACGCCCGATCGAAATCGGCTCATGGTCGTCACAAGCACGCGGCCGACCGCGTACAGGCATGCGGCGATAACGATGATGCCGCCGATGATGATTACGAGCATCCGCGCATCGCCGACAGACCGGTAGAGGAGTGCGGCCACCGCGGCCAGTGCAAGCCCGGCCACGAGAAGGCGCGACGGCGCTGGCGGCATCTCGTCGTGGCGCAACACCCGCAGCGGCGGAGTGCTGCGGAGCTGCAGCAGCGATGGTAGCGCGAATCCGATCAGCAGTACGATCGCACTGCCACAGGCGAGAATCACAGGCCTGAGTCCGGGGTCGGGGAGATCGCGGGCGATGAGATCGGCAAGCAGCCAGGACAAAAACTCCTCCGCGACATAGCCGACAACGCTGCCAATGACAACGCCCAGCATTCCGAGCATGACGAGCTGTGAAAGTGCGACCGCAATGACGAATCCCTGGGTCGCGCCGAGACTTTTCATCAGCGCCACCGTGTCCATGCGCCGCAGGGCGAAGCGGCGTGCCGACATCGCAACCGCCACAGCGCTCAACAGCAAACTGATCACAGCCGTCAGCGACAGGAAGCGCTGGGCCCTGTCGGCCGCATTGTAGACACGCTCGCTGCTGTCCTCTGCGCTGCGAATACGCACGGAATCGGGCAGCTCGTCCTCAATCGCATCGTTGAACGCGGCGACCTGCTCCGCCCTGCCAGCGACGAGAAGCGCGTAGCGGACGCGGCTGCCCTCGCCGACCAGGCCGCTCGGCGCGACATCCGCTATGTTCATCAGCAGTGTCGGAGCAAGCGATGCGAAACCGATGGACTGATCGGGACGATAGGTCAGCACCGCCGTGACGGTGAGATCCACCGCGCCGACCGACAGGGAGTCCCCGACGTCTGCGCCTACGCGGGCGAGCAGCGCGCCGTCGGCCCAGGCCTCGCCAGGGCCGGGGACGCCGTTCACTTCGCGCTGCTCACCGAACAGCGAATCCGCTATGCGCAGCATGCCGCGCAGCGGGTATTCGTCGCTCACGGCATTGACGCTCGTCAGCGCGCTCTCATCGCCGGCGAAAACGACGCTCGGAAAGCGCTGCGTCTCCGCAGTCTGCAGGCCGAACCCGGCCGCCGAATCTTTCCATACCTCGGGAATGGGAGTCTGCGAACGCAGTCGCAGGTCGGCAGCGAGTACCTCGTTTGCCTGTCGCGCGACCGCTTTCCCGATACGATCAGTCAGAAAGCCGACCGCCGTAATCGCCGCGACTGCGAGCGCGACGGCTGCAAGCAGCACGAGCACTTCACCGGAACGCAGCTCGCGCAGGAAGCCGCGCAGCGCGAACGCGATTGCCCTCACGCCGCCTCCCTGCTGTCACTCACCAACTTGCCGGCATCGAGGCTGAGCACGCGATCGCAGCGGCCGGCAATTGCCGTATCGTGTGTGACCAGTACCAGTGTCGTCGAGGAACTCCGGTTCAGTTCGAACATCAGCTCCATGATCTTTCCACCGGTGCGGCTGTCGAGATTGCCGGTCGGCTCATCCGCAAACAGAACTGCGGGTTCGGCTGCGAACGCGCGTGCAATTGCGACGCGCTGTTTTTCGCCGCCCGAAAGTTGCGCGGGATAATGGCGCCAGCGATCACTAAGCCCCACTTTGTCGATGATGTCGAGGGCGGTGCGGCGCGCGTCGCGGTTGCCGGCGAGTTCCAGCGGCAGCATGACGTTTTCGAGCGCATTCAGTGACGGCACGAGATGAAACGACTGGAATACGAAGCCGACATTATCGGCACGCACGCGTGCCCGGCCGTCCTCGTCGAGCTCCGACAGATTGATACCGGTCAGCGTCACGAAACCCTGCGTCGGAACATCGAGTCCGGCCAGGAGCGCGAGCAATGTCGACTTGCCGGCGCCTGACGGGCCGACGACGGCGATCGACTCGCCCGCCAACACGCTGAAACTGACGTCGGCCAGAATGGTCAAAGTACCTTCCGGGCTGCTAACCTGTTTGGTCAGCTCATGCGCCCGGAGCACGGGCTCATTCTGCGTTGCTGTAGTCGACATGCGAAAACTGTTGCCTTTTTTATTAACGTTACTTTTCCTTTCCGCAGACGGAAGCGACGCGCCGACCGTGCTCGTGTTCGGCGACAGCCTCAGTGCGGGCTACGGAATAGACGTTGACCAATCCTGGGCCGCTTTGTTGCAGTCTCGTCTCGAGGGTGAAGGGTACGAACATCGGGTCGTCAACGCCAGCATCAGCGGCGAAACCACGGAAGGTGGCGCGGCTCGCATCGCGACCGCACTCGAGGTGTTCGATCCCGCGGTTCTGATCCTGGAACTCGGCGGAAACGATGGCCTGCGGGGTATTCCGCCCGCGCGCATGAGGGCGAATCTCGAGAAGATCATTACCACGACAAAGGCAACCGGCGCCGCCGTCGTGATGCTCGGCATCCGCATTCCGACGAATTACGGCCCGCGATACAGGGCCGCATTCGACCAGGTGTATCGCGATCTCGCCGCGGAGCACCGCGTACCCTGGATCGAATTTTTCATGGATGGGGTGGCACTTAACGAATCGTTGATGCAGCCCGACGGCATCCATCCGAACGCGGCGGCGCAGCCGGTGCTGCTCGACAATGCCTGGCCGATCATCAGCCGGGCGCTGGCGGGCGCCGCAATGTAGGTCATTCAGGGAGCCTCAGGGGACATTCCGCTTTGTCTGTGGGTCTCGCCGACTGCGCAGATCGGGCAGCCGTCGTACCTGATACGCTATGCTTCTCGCTTTCGCGGGCTACCTGCGCGCGCCCGGACACTTAAACGAGGCATAAACGCGTTGTGAATAAAATCTGGCTCAAGTCGTATCCGGACGGCGTGCCTGCGGAAATCGACCCGCCACCGTATCGCTCGGTGCGCGACATGTTCGAGCAGGCCTTCGAGAAGTTTCCGCAAAGGCCCGCCTACACGAATATGGGCACGACGCTGACCTATCGGCAGCTCGACGAGCTGTCCCGGCAGTTCGCCGTCTATCTGCAGCAGAAGCTCGGGCTTATGCGCGGCGAGCGCGTCGCCGTCATGCTGCCGAACATACTTCAGTACCCTGTTGC
>JBFHXQ010000248.1:0-4266 GCA_041598895.1 Woeseiaceae bacterium
CTTTGCGCCGACCGTGCCCGAACGCTCACGCGACGATATGCGCGTGTGCGCCACAAGCTGTCCGGTGCCTTCCTGGTGGCGGCCGGCATCGGGCTCGCCCTGGCGCGTCGGCACGGCTGAGACGGAACAGGCACGGGGACATTTTGGAATGCCGCCGTAATGGCCGTGTTCCGGAACGTCCTCTAAGCCGACGAACCCCCGTCGATCGGAATCGCCGCACCGGTAACGTGGCGCGCACCATCGCCTGCGAGGAACACGACGATGGACGCCACGTCATTGGGATCCGCTATGCGTCCGTTCGGGCTCTCGCTGGCAAGTGACTCGAGATAGCCGTCGAGATCGCCGTCGAAATCCTCCGCCATTTGCGCGAGCATCGGCGTATCGACATCGCCGGGACATACGGCATTGATGCGTATGCCGTCGGCGGCATGATCGCGGGCCATCGCGCGGGTCAGCAGGACGAGACCGCCCTTGCTCGCACAGTAAGCGGCTGCGCGCTCACCGGCGCGAAGGCCCCAGTCGGAAGCAACGTTGACGATGCTGCCGCCGGATTCGGTGAGGTGCGGCAGAGCCGCACGGGACAGGAAGAACGGCACATCGAGATTTATAGACATCGTCGCGCGCCAGTCCTCGTCGTCGGTCTCTTCCGCTGTGCCGGTCAGCAAAATCCCCGCGCAGTTGACGAGGCAGTCGATGCGTCCGAACTCATCGATCGTATCGGCCACCAGTTCGTCGCAATCTTCGGAGCCGCCCAAATCTCCGGCCCAGGTGGCGATCGCGTCCACGGTCTCGGCAACCTCGTCAAGCCGGGCTTCGTCCCGGCCCGCAGCCATGACGTCCCAACCTGCTTCGGCAAAAGCGATAGCGATCGCGGCGCCGATTCCGGAGCTCGCGCCAGTGACCAATGCGACGCTCATGTGTTCTCTCCCCTGAAACGTCGTCGAGTGTAGACCACTCGGCGGCATGACGTATTAGAATTTTGCATCGGCGAGAGGAATCTATGCTTCACTACGAACTGTATGAACTCGGCTGGCGGGATTCCTTCGCGCGCCAGCTGGCGGCACATCCACAGCGCGGACTCGAACCTGTCCGCATCGCCGCGGTGCATCGGGGTCGGGTCGACGTTCTGGGTTCCGCGTACAGTGGCAGCGTCGAGCTGACCGACCGAAGTCTGATGCTCGGCATTACGGTCGGTGATTGGGTGTTGATCGAGTCCGGGGGGCCAGCCGTTTCGTTCCGGCTCGAGCGTATGAGCCTGTTTCAGCGGCGTGCAGCGGGTACGGCGATCGAACGGCAGCTGATTGCGGCGAACGTCGACACGGTGTTCATCGTGACGTCGGCCAACCGGGAGTTCAACGTCGCACGCCTTGAGCGGTACCTGGCCATTGCGACTGGGGCCGGCGTGCATCCGGTCGTGGTCATCACAAAGGCGGACATGGTGGATTCCGTCGCCGAGTTCGTTGCGGATGCCGGGCGCCTCGCGCCTGCGCTGCCGGTCGAAGCCGTCGACGCACGCACAGCGACCGACACCGCCGTCCTCAGGCACTGGTGCAGGGTAGGGCAGACGGTCGCGCTGCTCGGGTCTTCCGGCGTGGGCAAATCGACGTTAATCAACACGCTGACCGGCGCGGAGATCGCGACGCAGGCGGTACGGGCAGACGATCAGCGCGGACGGCACACGACGACAGGGCGGTCGATGCATCCGCTGCCCGGCGGCGGCTGGTTGATCGACACACCCGGCATGCGCGAGCTGCAGCTTGTCGATGCCGAACACGGCATCGATGACGTTTTTGCGGACATACGAGTTCTCTCGGCCGGGTGTCGATTTTCGGACTGCGCGCACGAGGCAGAGCCCGGATGCGCAGTCCAGGCCGCAGTCGAGTCGGGAAGACTGAGCGCGGAACGGCTGCAGCGCTTTCACAAGCTGCAGAAAGAGGAACGACGCAATACGGAGTCGTTGGCAGAGCGACGCGCACGCGATCGATCGACGGGGCGCATGTACAACTCGATACAATCCGCAAAGCGTCGACTGCGCGATCAACGCTGAATGATGAGGCCGGGCACGGGAAGGCGCTCCGCGAACCGGGACGGCCATAAAAACTGGTGGGCCCGCCAGGACTCGAACCTGGGACCAAGGGATTCACGTTACCCGCTCATTTCTGAGCGGAGCGGACTATCTCATCACCCTCAACCGAATTGTTAGGGGCGGGACGCTCTAGCCTGTCATTAAGAACGCTGAAGTTCTCAGGTAGTCTCTGCACCTTCCGGCGGTGTACCGCCGGCTTGGCTCAGGGTTGCCAACAGCCGAACTGCTAAGGTTTCCCTGAATTCATCCCGTTCAGCTGCATCTTTCGACGCAGTCGCACCTGTTTGATGAGTCCCCTGCTCTAACCAACTGAGCTACAGGCCCACTTCGGGGAGCGGCATTCTAACAGATTCGCGCTGGCCCGTTGCACAGCTCACTCCGCGCAGGTAGGTGGTGCGGTTTGACCGCCGTCGAGCGATGCGGTCAAATCGAGGCAATTTCCGGGCCGGGGTGTCGACAGCATGAGCAGCGCATCGGATAGCAAGGGTAACGACGCACCGCCGTCATTGACCACGGACCGACCTTTCCGTTTCTACGACAATCGCCAGAAATACCTCGCCTTCGTCAATACCTGCAACGAGAAATGGCAGGTTGCCAAGCGCGCCACGCTGGAGCTCGATTATCTGCGTCCCAAACCGCCCGCGCTCAGAATCTTCGACGCCGGCATGGGCGACGGCACCGTGTTGAGCCACACGATGCGCGCCACGCATCAGAAATTTCCAACGCTTCCTTTTTACGTTGTCGGCAAAGAGATAAGCCTCGAGGATATTCGGCTCAGCCTCGAAAAACTTCCGGACAGATTCGTCGAGCACCCTGCAAGCGTGTTCGTGTTCACGAATTTGTACTATGCAGAATCTCCTTGGCTGACACCACGCAATACGGCCGCCGCAGATATCAACTGGTACGCACTGGAGCTCGACGGTACATCGGCCTACGAGTACGGCAAGCAGCTCAGTTCGATCGACGAATTCCTGGTAGACGGTTGGCAGGCGCGAGCGAGCGCAAAGACGGGTAATCCGGTGTACGTCAAACCGTCGGTGCTGGTGATGTACCGAAAAGACCACCGGTTCCTTCTCGATGCAGTCATCCCGCATGCCGATGACGGGCGCGCCGACTTCGATCTCGTGCTCGCCTCGCAGCCCTGGCGGGCGCGCATGGACGCGGACTTCAAGGTCAAATACGTTCTCGAACCGCTGGTACGGGCACTCGCTCCTGCGGGCAGACTGATCGCCGTGCATTCGATCGGCGGCGATCCGGGGCTCGAGCTGATCCGCGAAATCTGGCCCGACGAGGATCCGTTCCAGGTCAATCGGCACGAGCTGTTGCGGACATTGAAAAAACGGCTGGGTGGCGACGCCGCGCACTACCACATTGGCGCATCACCGGACGATCAGGCGATATTCCAGTATCGTATGCACACGCTGCCGGACGAAATTGCAGACAGCATCGGGACGTCGACGCTGTTCGCAGCATGGAACGCTGCGATCTATGTCGGTCAGATCGACGATCAGCGTCTCGAAGTTGCGCTGGCCACGACGGACTACCTGGAAGCGACCGCTCGCATTCTGCACAAGCACAACGGGCTCTGGTTCAACGACGAGGCCTTCGTCGTATCGCGAAAGGCCGACAGGGCCGACGCGGGTCGGCACTGACAAATTGGCTGAACCCTAGTCTTCGATTAGGAAACTGCGCAGCTGATCCGAACGTGTCGGGTGGCGCAGTTTTCGAAGAGCCTTGGCCTCGATCTGGCGAATGCGCTCGCGGGTCACGTCGAACTGTTTGCCGACTTCCTCGAGCGTATGGTCCGTGTTCATGTCGATGCCGAAGCGCATGCGTAATACTTTGGCCTCTCGCGGCGTCAGCCCGGCGAGCACTGAGTGCGTCGTCTCCTTGAGGCCTTGCGACGTCGCAGAATCGACCGGGGAATGCACCGTCTGATCCTCGATAAAGTCGCCGAGGTGCGAGTCTTCGTCGTCACCGATCGGCGTTTCCATCGAGATCGGTTCTTTCGCAATCTTCAGCACCTTACGCACTTTGTCCTCGGGCATGTCCATGCGCTCGGCGAGTTCGTCAGGCAGCGGCTCCCGACCCATTTCCTGAAGCATCTGCCGGGAAATGCGGTTCAGCTTGTTGATCGTCTCGATCATGTGCACCGGGATACGAATCGTACGAGCCTGGTC
>JBFHXQ010000249.1:0-4207 GCA_041598895.1 Woeseiaceae bacterium
CCCATCACGAGAAACAAGGTGCGCACGAAATCCTCGGATACCGGGCCCGGTCGGACGACCTGATCCTGAAACGCCCGAAACCGACCGGCAAAACCCCGATCGAACTGGTGACCTACGATGAATCCGACGAGCGCTGCCCACGGCTTGAGCGTTGCGAGGCCCGCGATCGTGCCTATGACTTTACCCCAGTACAATGAACTGCCTGAATCGACACCGTGCCCTGACGAACATCCTAACCCGTGCGGCTCGGCTTGCCCATCGGCCTGAAACCATGAAACTTGCCTCGCTGACGGCAAACGTCCATGATCTCCGAGGCCTCCCAGGCTGCAGGTGAGTAAAGAATGTCGGCCCGCGACGCCATGCATGATTCTGAAATCCCGGAGCTGTCACTGCTCGGTCGCGGCAAGGTCCGCGACCTCTACGCGGTGGATGACGAGCACCTGCTGCTCGTGGCGACGGACCGTCTCTCGGCGTACGACGTCGTTCTGCCGGACCCGGTCCCGGGTAAAGGCGAGGTGCTCACCCGCATGTCACTGGCGTGGTTCCGCATGATGGCGGATCTGGTCGCAAACCAGCTCACCGAAATCTCGGTACGCGATGTCATTCGCGATCGGGTGCTATCGGCGACGCTCGAGAGACGCGCGCTCGTCGTCAAGCGCCTCCGACCCCTTCCCGTCGAAGCCGTCGTTCGCGGCTACCTGATCGGTTCCGGTTGGCGCGATTATCAGGAAACCGGTGCGATCTGCGGTATCGCGCTGCCTGCGGGACTTCAGCAGGCGGAACGGCTACCCACAGCCCTGTTTACACCAGCCTCCAAGGCAGAGTCGGGCGATCACGACGAAAATATTACCTACCCTGACGTCGTCAAACTGATCGGGCCGGAACTTGCGGAGCAGGTGCGGCAGCTGGCGCTTGCGATTTATGCACGGGCAAGCGACTACGCGCGAGGCAGAGGGATTATTATCGCAGATACGAAGTTCGAGTTCGGTGTCGACGAACGGAATCGCGTGTATCTCATCGACGAAGTACTCACGCCGGATTCATCGCGCTTCTGGCCCGCCGATAGCTACAGCATCGGTACGAGTCCACCGAGCTTCGACAAGCAGTTCGTGCGCGACTACCTGGACACGCTCGAATGGGACAAAACGCCTCCGGGCCCGCGGCTGCCCGGTACCATCCTCGAACAAACCAGCCGTAAATACCGCGAAGCGCTGCACCGTCTGTTCGACTGAAAATCGCACCCAGACATTAGCAGTTTCGTCGCTCATCGGCGGCGCTCCTGCCAGCCGCGAATGATCCTGCTGAGCGCGGCCACGCCATCAGTAAGTGCGGCGGGGCCGGGCTGCAGGATGAGCGCTGACTTGACCTCGAATACATCACCGCAACGCACGGCCGGAATCCTTTCCCAACCAGGCCGGTCGGCGACTCTCTCCGGCCGGAACTTTTTACCGCACCAGGATCCGATTATGATGTCCGGGGCGCGGCGGATTACCTCGTCGGTCTCGGCAATGATGCGATCCTTGCCGAGCGCCTTGCCGGCGAGTTCCGGAAAGCAATCATCACCGCCGGCGATTGCAATGAGTTCCGACACCCACCGTATGCAGCTGATGAGGGGGTCATCCCACTCCTCGAAATACACGCGGGGCCGAGGCCCTGACCTGGCTGATTCATTCCGCAGCGTATCGAGACCGGCTTCGAGTTCGGCAGCAAAATCCTGGGCCTTTTTCTCCCGGCCGATCAGGCCGCCGAGCGTGCGCACCATGTTCAGGATGCCCGTAATGCTGCGGTGATTGAAGACATGTACGTCCACTCCTCGGCGTATCAGCTCGGCGGCAATGTCTGCCTGAAGATCGGAGAATCCGAGCACCAGATCCGGCTCCAGGGCGAGGATCTTGCCGATCTTCGCGCTTGTGAAGGCGGAAACCTTCGGCTTTTCCCGGCGCGCGCGCCCAGGCCGTACCGTAAAACCCGAGATACCGACGATGCGATCGTCTTCGCCAAGGCAGTACAGCGTCTCTGTCGTCTCCTCTGTCAGGCAGACGATGCGTTGCGCATAGTGGTTTTCAAACATGTGGCTTTGACGATTCTGAATGCTCCCGGGTGCATTGTGAGTCAGACGTGGAGTCGATTTCCAGATTCGATGCGGCCACGGCCATGTACAATGCCGCAAATCCTGATCCGCTCACATTAGGTCCGGTGAACAAAGGCCTAGAACGACATATCGACTCGATCCTCTGGGGGCAGAAGCTCAAAGACTTCGGTGCTGCAGGACGCCTGCTCAAAGTGTTCCTGCGCTACGTCTATGCGCTCGGCCGGGACGTTTTTTCGGGTCAGCTGACGCTGCGGGCGATGAGCCTCGTGTACACGACGCTGCTGTCCGTCGTTCCGCTGATCGCATTCAGTTTTTCGGTATTGAAGGGCCTCGGCGTTCACAATCGACTGGAGCCGCAGCTGTTCCGCTTTTTGGCACCGCTCGGCGAACAGGGCGCCGAGATTACGCGGCAGGTCATCGATTTGGTCGACAACGTCAAAGGCGGTGTTCTCGGCGGCGTGGCACTCGCGTTTTTCGTCTATACCGCGATATCGATGGTCCAGAAAGTCGAGGAGAGCTTCAACTACGTCTGGCACGTCGCCAAGCCGCGGGCCCTCGGCCGGCGCCTGGCCGAGTATACGGTCGTGCTGCTGATCGGTCCCGTCGTCATCGTAATCGCACTGGGTATCATCGCCTCGCTGCGAAGCACGGCCGTCGTCCAATATATCCTGAGCAACGAACTGACGGGTTCTCTGGTGGTCGCCACCGGCAAGTTTCTGCCGTATCTGCTCGTAACCGGCGTCTTTACGTTTCTCTACGTGTTCATACCTAATGCCCGCGTCCGGTTTCGATCAGCCCTGGTCGGCGGCCTGGCGGCAGGTTTCCTGTGGGCCACTATCAGCGGCGCGTTCGCGACCTTTGTCGTGTATTCGACACAGCGGATGTTGATCTATTCGGGATTTGCCGTCGCGATAACGACGCTGATCTGGCTGTATCTGAACTGGCTGGTACTGCTTATCGGGGCACAGCTCGCCTACTACCATCAGAACACCGCGTTCCTGCGCCTGGGGCGGCGCGAGCCGCGCCTGTCGAACGCGATGCGTGAAAAGCTTGCGCTGAACATCATGCTGCTGGTCGGTCGCGCGTTTCGTCACCCTGATCAGTCAACGACAATCGCGGACATCGCGAAGAAGCTTCGCGTGCCGTCGATTGCCTTGGAACCGATCATAGAGAGTCTGGAGGAGAGTGGCCTGCTGACGACGACCGAAAAGGAGATGCTGTTGCCTGCTCGCGAGATGTCCAGAATCGCACTCGACGACATCCTCGCCGCCGTCCGAAAGCACGGTGATACCGGCTCGTATCGCGATCCCAAATGGGCCCGGCACGTTGCCGAGCTGCTGCGCGATGTCGAGTCGGCAATCAGGGAGCAGATGGCAAATCGCAGCCTCGCGGACTTCGTCGACGAGGCCGATGCGGCCAGCTGAATTCTTGCCGCCGGGATCGCGACGATCAGCTTCCGGCGATGATCATTTCCTCGACAAGTAAGGACCCGCAGCGCAGCCCACCGCGCAAGTCCTGGTCATCGCCGACGGCGATAATGCGCGAATACAGGTCCCGCAGATTGCCGGCAATCGTAATCTCATGCACCGGAAACTGGCGTTCTCCCTGCTCGACCCAATGCCCGACCACGCCACGGGAATAATCACCCGTCACGGAATTTACGCCGTGGCCGATCAGCTCTTCGACCAGCAAACCCGTGCCCATTTCGCGCAGGAGTGACTCTAGATTGCCGGCATTGCCCGGAACAATCAGGTTCTGGGCGCCGCCCGCATTGGCGGTCGTCTTGAGACCCAGCCGCCGGGCCGAATAGCTCGACAGGACATAGCCCTGCAAAATGCCGTTCGTCACGACATCGCGATCATCGGTCGCGACGCCTTCCGCATCGAACGGCACACTCGCCATCGCCTTCGGAATATGCGGTCGCTCCAGGATGGACAGAAATTCGGGAAAAATCGTTTCGCCGACTGCATCGAGCAAAAACGACGCGCGCCGGTACTGGGCACCGCCGGCAATTGCCCCGATTGCGTGCCCGATAAAACCCCGAGCAAGTTCGGGAACGAATAGCACGGGCGCTTTGGTCGTCGAAATCTTGCGCGCACCGAGTCGGCGGATCGC
>JBFHXQ010000250.1:0-4172 GCA_041598895.1 Woeseiaceae bacterium
CCTCGCGCGTTCTCGTGCCGCTATGCGGCAAGACGCCGGATCTGTTGTGGCTTGCGGAGCACGGCCACGACGTGGTCGGCGTGGAACTGTCGGAAATTGCAGTGAGGGGGTTCTTCGACGATCACGGATTGAGTTACGAGCACGAGACCGGCCAGCGGCTCGACTGTTACCGGGCGGAGGATCGCGCGATCACGCTGTACCGGGGCGATTACTTCGACTTCGAATCCGGGCCATTCGATGCCCTGTATGACCGCGGAGCGCTCGTGGCCTTCCCGTATGACGAGCGCCCGCGATATGTCAAACACACGAAAGCGCTCCTGAAAAGCGATGCACTGCGATTGGTGATAACGCTCGAATACGACCAGAGCGTCGTGAACGGGCCACCATTCTCGGTGACCGCAAACGAGCTGTCGCGATACTGGGACGATCTCGAGCGCGTCGGCGAGAGGGACGATATCGACACCTGTCCGCCAAAGTTTCTGAAGGCAGGGTTGCAGGAAATAACAGAGGCATTCTGGCTGTCGCGCTGAATCGCTCGGGCTAGCCCGGACGCGCGGATACCGGGGTCCATCGCGCGGCGCGGCGCGCCACGCGCCCGCCGCTGTCTTCGGCCTCATAACTGATGGGCGCCGTCGCTGCGAGTTTCGGCGGACGTTTCTTCAGGGCGTGTATGTTGACGATGCCGTAGGCCTTGCCGCCCGTTTCGATGATCGCGCCTATGTAGACGCCGCATTCGCGGCACAGCAGGAAGTCCGCCGTTTTCAATCCGAATCGGTACTGCTGCAACGATTCCGGGCGCGACGCGGTAAATCTGATGTCCCCGGCGGGATCCGATGTCGAGAGCGCGTCGTGCGCGCGGCAAAACGTACACTGGCAGGCGCGGATCGACCAGTCGGCGGTATCGATGTCCGTCCGGTAACTGAAACCGATCGCTCCGCAATGACAGGTTCCGATGAATTCATTTTGCATGACTGCCCCCGGCAACTCCGTCGGTCTGGCGGCGCCGCCGCCGCATGCCGCCGTAAAGAAGGACCAGCGGCGCCAGCGCGGCGCACACATGCTTGATCGAGTGGCCGCTCAGGATACCGCCCAGGCCGTAAAGCGTCGCATCCAGCAACTCGAATATCTTGGCGAACGCATACAGCAGGAAGACGATCCAGATGAAACGGGTGCGGTCGAAGACGGACGGGTAGCCGATGAGAATTACGGGAATGAGCAGCATCGGCAAGAACTGCACGAGGGCGTACAGCCGCAGGTCGCCCGCACTACGTGATTCGGAATAATCCCAGTAGAAGACCGACACCGCACCGATAAAGAGGAGCGGCCAGAGGAGGTTGCGCCCCAGCGTCGCGGAGATATGTTCGCCGACGATGATCGCGGTCAGCGACATGAATGCAATCGTCATCGGCAGACGATCCCAGAACAGCGAGTCGTTGTTCGGGGCCAGGTGAAACCAGGCGGAGCCGAATGCCGTGAGCAGCACGCCGCCGAACAGTATGTGATATGCCGGGTTGAGAGCCGGCACGATACCGGGATGTTGCCCCGATCCGAGTATCCACAGACCGGCGATTCCCGGCACCAGGAACAGGACATTGCTGACGACGTTCCAGAAATTGGGAATATCGAGGAGCGTGCGGTTGTCCGCGAACAGATAATAGCTCTGCCATTGCGGATACGGATCGACGAATACGAATACGACGATCGCGGTTAGCAGGATGACTGCGAGGAGTGCGTGGCCCCGGGTCATGCGAGAGTCCGGGCCTAAGCGCCGCCCGGCGGCCCGCAAAAGATCACCCAGGTCGCGAAGTCATCTGTGAAATCCTCGAACCGATGCCGGGCGAACGCCGGCACAAAAAGCGCATCCCCTGTTTCGAATGGCAGCCGCTCGTTGTCCACGACGATGAAACCGGAACCGGATTCCACGATGTATACCTCGTCGCGATCATGCGGAACCTGGGTGTCGGGCGCTTCGGGTTTGTAGTAACCCAGTTCCAGCATGCCATGTTGCAGCAGTATTCCGTATAGCTTGTCTTCGGACGCCGAAACTTCTTGCAGCGCGTCCTCGGCAGTAAATCGCTTTTCCATGCTTGCCTCCGGCGCAAATCATGTCAATGAGCGGCGAAATCTTTCACCGATGCCGCGCAAACGCATGACCGGCTCGTTCGAGAATACGACGCGGACATAATCGGCACAATGTGTACCGCCCCAGTTGACCATCGATGTTGCCGCGATCTTGCCGCGTTCCAGCAGGCGCCTGGATGCACCCGGGCCGTCGAAACCGAGTGACGAAACGTCGACGAGAAACGACCAGCCACCGTGTGGCGGTATCACGTCGAAGTCGGCCAGCTCATCGAGCAACAGGTCACGTCTCGCCTGCAGTTCGTCGACACTCCGGGCAATGCCGTCATCGGCGTCTTCGATCGCCGTTGCAACGGCACCCATCGCAATGCCCGTCTGGCAAACGACATTGCTGATGCTCACCCGCGCGATGTCGGCGACGATCGCGGCCGGGCCGACGATCCAGCCGACGCGCCAGCCAATCATGCGGTATTCCTTGGACGCCGAACCCACCGTGATTACCTTGCTGCGCATCCGCGCAAACGAGGCAGGGTGAATCACGCTCCTGCCATCGAACAGAATGCGCTCCATCGCGGCGTCATTGATCAGCCAGCAATCGGCGCTGTCGCAGAATGCCGTCAATGCCTGCCATTCCTGATGCGTAAACACCGCGCCCGTCGGCATCGACGGACTCATGAGCAGTGCGGCCGAGATGGTGCCGGGATCTATGTGACGCAGCGCGTCCAGGTCGAGGCGCCAGCCGCGGTCAGATGGTGTGAGCGGTACAAACCGCGGGATGCCTCCGGCCAGACGAACGCGGTTGATCAGCCCCACATAGGTCGGGTCGGTCAGCAGCACCTCGTCGCCGGGCTCCAGCACCGCAAGCAGCGTGTTCAGGATGCCCGAGAGCCCCCCGGCGCTGATGACGCATTCCGTTTTCCAGTCGTAGCTCCGCCCGGATTGCCGGCTGACCAGCGCTGCTGCCGCCTTGCGCAGCGCATCGAGCCCGAGAAACGGCAGGTAGCTGTTCGCGTCGTCGTCCTCGGTCGCGTCCTTCGTGTATCTGACCGCCGACGGCGGCGGCAGGATGTCCGTGTCGAGGTTTTCGAGCCGCAAGACTTCGGCGTCGTCGAGGCCGTCCGCCAGCTCGCCCATTTGTTCCACGCCGATTCTCGTGATGTGCCTGAGCCGGGAAACGGACATGACCTGAGACTACTGTCGCTGGTCCGAAGCTTGCGCGACGAACATCGATCCCAGCCGGGCCGTCGCCCATATCGTGATAACGATGGCTGCGACGGAGACGATGGCAAACCACAGGGGGTGCGGTATCGAAAGCAGGTTTATAACGGTGCCGAGGAGCACCATCGCGCCGACGATTCCTGCATATACGAGCGGCTGTTGCCTCGCGATGTAGCAGGCAAGCATGCCGCCCGCGAAAGTCGCCGCAATCCACGCGGCCATGACGAACAACAGCGCGGCGAGCGGCAGGCCGGCGATATAGGCCCGCATCACCTCTTTATCTGCGAAATCGAGATTGGCGGGCGGCGGATAAATTGCGTGACCCAATGCTTCGACTGCAAAGACGACGATCACGGCGGTCACGATTCCGAGCACGACGGCGAGTATGTTCCTGAACACCTTTACGTCTCCGGGTAAAGTTACTCGGCGAGCGGACCGAGCGGGCTCGGCGGACAATCCTCGGTTTCCATCGAGAAGACGATGCCGGTGATTTTCCATCCGTCATCGGTGTTCAGGAAACTGAAATTGTCGATACCGCAATGACTGAATACGCCGTCGATATAGAGATCGTACGGTGTCCACACCACTGCCATCCGGTCGTGCAGCAGGATCTGCGGCTCCCAGAATCGCTCGACCAACCGTTGCTCCCCCGCGACAAGGCTGTCGACGAAAGCCTGGTGCGTGCTCCTTATGATCGACAGGCCATCGGGCCCCGCGCGGTAACCGTAGATAATGCCGTCCGGCGTCAACAGCGAGTTCATGCGTCTTTCGTCCCTGTCGGTCATGGCGTCGAAGAACGCCTGAACCGTAACCACGAGTTGCTCCCGCTCGGCGTCGTCATCAGCCGCGGTGCAAGCGAAGGACAGGGCACCGCA
>JBFHXQ010000251.1:0-4168 GCA_041598895.1 Woeseiaceae bacterium
CTATCTTGACGCGAACGTTAAGCGCAATCTCGACTTCATGGAGGCATCGCTCGCGACATCGAACTGGTTTTGCGGTCGGAGCCTGACGGCGGCCGATATCCAGATGAGCTTTCCTTTGGAAGCTGCCGCAGTTCGTACGAATCTGGCCGATCAGTACCCGAAGCTTGCCGAGTGTCTCGAGCGCATGCGCGCGCGGCCTGCCTATCAGGCAGCGCTGGATAAGGGTGGACCCTACCATTTGCTCACGCGCTGAACCGAAAACAGAGCTGTCTCTTGCGAGACACCGCTTGATACTGTTTCCCGGTCGAAACCTGATCGACTGCCGATTCGAGCCCGCCACGTGTCGCAGCCGTGACAGGCCGTCAGGCTCCCGTTCGCTAGCATTGAGGCCCGTATTTTTCCGGCTATTTGCGCTGTTCACATCGGCACTTATGTCGTATAAAGACCGCGCGGTAAAAAAGCCGCGTATGATAGGCGCCGCTTGCAGAGCGCAATTTCTATAGTTTTCAGGGGGTTACTATGATTCACCTCATCCGCCGCACGGGCAGGTTTGCGCTGGTCGTCGCGATTTTGGGCGCATCGACGGGCGTGCAGGCGCAAGATGAAATCTACATCGAGGAGATCCTTGTCACGGCCCAGAAGCGCGTGCAGAACCTGCAGGATGTGCCGGTGGCGGTGACCGCCTACAGCGGCCAGATGCTGCAGGACTCCGCTATCAAGGACATGCGGGAGCTCGCCGCGATCGCGCCGTCATTGCGCTCGAACCAGAGCCAGAACTCGACTACGGCGAGTTTCGGCATCCGCGGGATCGGCACGAGCACGCAGAATTTCGGTCTAGAGTCATCCGTCGGAATCTACGTCGATGGCGTGTATCGTTCCCGGCAGAGTGCAGCCATCAACAATCTCGTGGACATCGAGGCGGTCGAGGTGCTGCGCGGACCGCAGGGCACGCTGTTTGGCAAGAACACTTTGTCGGGCGCGTTGAATATTCGTACCGCCAAGCCGGACCACGAACGCAACGGTTTTATCGAAGTGACGGGCGGCGATTACAACCTCGTCAACATGAGCGCGGCCGGAAACCTGTCGCTCATAGAGGACGTGCTGGCCGCGCGTGCGACGGTGTTTACCGGCAACCGCGACGGCTTTGTCGATGAGCTGAATGCCGGCGAAGATGTCCTGAACGACCGTGACCGCTTCGGCGGGCGCCTGCAGCTCCTGTATACGCCGATCGACGAGCTGGAAGTGCGCTTGATCGCCGACTACGCGGAAATCGACGAGGTTTGCTGCGCTGCGCTGACGCTCTTCAATAACTTTGTCGGATTCGGCGGCGTTCTCGGCTCGGATTCCGGGCTCGTCGGGCTGTTGGGCGTACCCGTGATCGGTGCAGACCGTTTCGACGATAACATCATGGCGCTGAACAGATTGCCCCGGTCCACGAACGAGGACAAGGGCCTGTCGCTGGAATTCAACCTGGATATCGGCAACGCGACGCTGACGTCGATCTCCGCATACCGCGCGTTCGACAGCACCGATTTGATCGATGCCGATTTCAGTGCGGGCGATCTGCTGTTCGACGAAAATCTGTCGGAGCAAAGCTCGTTCTCGCAGGAGCTGCGAGTGGCCGGAGCGTTCGGCGAATCCGGTAATTACCTCGCCGGCGTCTACTTTTTCTCACAGGATCTCGATAATGTCTCGACCCTGACGCTAGGTGAAGGCGCGTCGACCATCCTCCCGCTGAACCCGCTCCTGGTGCCGCTCAATCCGATAATCGACGGCATCAACGCGCTGAGCGAGCTGTCCGGCGGCCTGTTCCCGCTCGTCGGGGAATCGTTCCCGGCCGGCGCGTTTGCAACGGACGCCATGCGCCAGGAGCACGAGAGCGTGGCGGTATTCGGCCAGCTCGATTTCAACCTGTCCGACAATTTCGTCGTCACGGCCGGTTTGCGCTTTACGGACGAGCAAAAGTCGATGAGCGGGCAGTTCCTGAACAGTCCGCTGGGCCCACCGCTGGACATACCGGCTGCAATCGCAGTCGGGACCGGCATCCAGATCTGGAGCATCAACCCGGCGCTGCCCGGCGCGCTCGACCCGACGAATCCGGCAAACTTGCCGGCAATCTTCGCCGGCTTCGGCCCGTTCTGGTCGCCGGGCTGGGGGTTCTACCTGTTCCCGGCACTGGCTCCCCAGGGCCCGTTGCTTGCCGAGATTGACGACGACCAGATTACGGGCACATTCAAGCTGTCGTGGTTCGCGACCGACAACATGATGCTGTACGCGTCTTTCGGCACCGGTTACAAGTCCGGCGGCACGAACACCGACCGCATCGATCCCATATTTTCGCAGACCTTCGGGCCCGAAACGTCCGAAGCGATCGAGATCGGTATGAAGGCGGACTTTCCCGCGGCGAACGTGCGCGTGAATATCGCGCTGCACGATACCCAGATAGAGGACCTGCAGACGAACGCATTTACCGGCGCAGGCTTCAACCTGCAAAACGCGGGTAACGCGGATACGAAGGGTGGCGAAATCGACCTGTGGTGGCAGCCGACGGAACTGTTCGAGCTACAGCTCTCCTACGCGCACAACAAGGCGGACTTCGAGAATTTCCTGAACGGTACCTGCTGGGTCGCGACACCGTTTCTAACGGGCAGGGTCGACCCCGGATTCGATCCGTCGCAGGGCCCGTTCAACCCGACGCGGAGTACGTGCGACCGCAGTGGTGATCGCGTCTCGTCGAATCCGGAGGATTCGTTTTACGCCGGCCTGCAGCAGTCGTTCAGGCTGGGCAGCGCGACGCGGGGCTACATCCGCGCAGAGTACTCGTATCTGTCCGACACGATGACGGACGGGAACAATGAGCCGCTGAAGCTCCGGCCGTCGTTCGACTTCATACACGCGCGAGTGGGTCTCGAATTCGAGGAGCTGGGCACGGATCTGTCGTTCTGGGTGCGCAACGCCACCGACGAGCGCTTCTACGAGACGGTGTTCGACGTGCCCACTCAGGACGGCAAGCTGAACGCCTATCCGCACGAGCCGCGGACCTGGGGCATCACCGTCCGCAAGCATTTCGACTAGACGTCAGCCGTTGAACTATGGCGCGCCGGGCTTCACCGGCGCGTTTTTTTTCGCGGCACGATTGCACTCGCACGCTCCTATGCTGCGCGATGCAAGGACTTCCTGTGCAGAACGCCGCACTCCCGGCGACTCGGTACGCGCGGCAGTATTCGGGGACATTCCGGTTACGGAATGTCCCCTTGGTGCCGTTCCATCCTTGCCGCATGTCACACGCGGGACAGCGGTAATAGCGAGTTTGGAGCTATCATCATGGCCCCATTGACAGCCCATGGTCGAAATAGCGGGTATGCAATCTTCGGGATCTGATCGTGACAGCCGATTGCCGGGCAGCCGCGACGAAATTTTGGATGTTCTCGTCATCGGTGCCGGGTTCTCCGGCGTGTGTGCCGGTATCAAGTTACTCGAGGCAGGTATCAACAATTTTCGTATCGTCGAAAAGTCCTCGGGCATCGGCGGGACCTGGTACGACAACACCTATCCGGGCGCGGCCTGCGACGTGCCGTCACATTTCTACTGCTATTCGTTCGAACCGAATCCGAACTGGTCGCGGATCTATTCACCGGGCGCCGAAATTCAGCAATACATCGAGCACTGCGTCGACAAGTACGGCATTCGGCCATACCTGATAAACGACGCCAGGGTCGTGGAAATGGAGCTGGACGAGGAGGCCGCGCTTTGGGAGATAATTTTCGCGGACGGCCGGCACGCACTCGCGCGCCACGTAATCAATGGAGCGGGGGGATTGCACAAGCCGTCAATTCCCGATTTTCTCGGGCGCGACACGTTTGCGGGTAGCGCGATGCACACCGCGCGATGGGATCATTCTGTCGACCTTGCGAATCGGCACGTTGCGGTCATCGGGAGCGCAGCGAGCGCGATCCAGGTCATCCCGGAGGCCGCGAAGGCTGCCGCGTCCGTAACGGTGTTCCAGCGCACCCCCAACTACATCGTGCCGCGCGGCGATCGCGACTTCACGGACGCCGAAAAGCGCCGCTTCGAGCGCTGGCCGTGGCTGCAGCGGCTGTATCGCTGGTGGATATACAAGCGTATGGATCTGCTGCTGTATCCGATCACGAAGAAAGGCTCGATGCGC
>JBFHXQ010000252.1:0-4160 GCA_041598895.1 Woeseiaceae bacterium
AGGTACGCCTCTGGTGAGTGATCCGGGCTATCGTCTGGTGCGGGCCGCGCATCGCGAAAACATCGCGGTCGTCCCGGTGCCGGGCGCGAGCGCCGTCGTCGCGGCACTGTCGGTCGCCGGGCTGCCGACAGACCGATTCTGTTTCGAGGGTTTCCTGCCTGCCCGATCGGCGGCACGGCAGAAGGCGCTGACGCAGCTCGCCGCAGAGACCCGTACTTTGGTTTTTTACGAGTCCGTGCATCGCTTGCAGGACACCCTGCGGGACATGGTCGCTGCGTTCGGCGACAGCCGGGATGCTTTTATTGGGCGGGAACTGACCAAGCTCCACGAACAGTGTGTCGCGGCGCCGCTCGCAGCGCTCGCGGCCGGAGTGCACGAACAGTCGATCCCCGCAAAAGGCGAATTCGTGATCGTCGTGCGGGGCGCAGAGCACGCGCTGGCGAATGTCGATGCCGATCAGCTGCTGCGTGAGCTTGCGTCGCGCTTGCCGGCACGGGATGCGGCAGGCATCGCGGCCCGGGTAACCGGCGCGCGTCGCAATGAGCTGTATCGTCGCATCCTCGAACTCGGGGCAGCGGCCGAGGACTGACTACCGGCAACCCATGCAGGATCCCACTTAGCTGGGGTAGAATCCGCAGTCCGAGAAGGCCGGAGTCGGCCAGGCAACCGCTGTGTGTTAAGCGCAGAGGAAAGTCCGGGCTCCGTCGGACAGGGCGCCAGGTAACGCCTGGAGGGCGCGAGCCCATGGAAAGTGCCACAGAAAACAGACCGCCGGGCACTGTCCGGTAAGGGTGAAAAGGTGCGGTAAGAGCGCACCGCGCGACTGGTAACAGTTCGCGGCACGGTAAACCCCGCCTGGAGCAAGACCAAATAGGGGAGTAGCGGGCCTGGCCCGCGCCGTCGGTTCCGAACGGACTCCCGGGTAGGTCGCTAGAGGCAGTCGGCGACGGCTGTCGCAGATGAATGGTTGTCGATGACAGAACCCGGCTTATTGCGGGCTCCGGCTTTCTCGACTGTCACGGGCAACCGAGCCTGACGCTGCCTGCGTGAGCCCGGGCGCCACGATGCGTCCTGCGCAGGCTGCGCAAATCTCTCCTCAAACGGCGCGAATTCGAGCCCTGTCGCCGTTTCCCGACGAGAAGATCAGCGCCCGTCGAATAACGCCAGATAAGCACCTGATTTTACAGGCTGACACCGTGCCACATTTCGCCCGAATCGGGCCATCAATTTGCCCCTAAGTCCCTGTACAACAACAAAAATCGAGCGTGTGTGTTGACGCTCATTCGGGCCCAACCTATAGTGTGGAAAAGTGGATAAAAGTGGGAGGAAATGGGCATCCTTCCCCGATTTCGCGCCAGAAGAGCGGAGCCGGGGTCGCCCGCAGCGTCGTGTTTCGAGGGGCCACCAAAGTCACGCTCGATGCCAAAGGGCGTCTGGCGATACCGACCCGTTACCGGGAGCGGCTGGCCGCCCGTTGCGACGGCAAGATCGTGGTTACTGTGGACAAGGACTACTGCCTCCTCATTTATCCGCTGCCCGACTGGGAAGAACTGGAGCGCAAACTCGTCAGGCTACCGAGCATGCACAAGGTGGCCCGTCGAATATTGCGAATTATGGTCGGTTACGCGACGGAGGTCGACATGGATGCGAACGGACGCGTTTTGCTGTCCCGCGAACTCCGGGATTTCGCCGGCCTTGAGAAGCAGGCAATTCTGCTCGGCCAGGGCAACAAATTTGAACTTTGGGACGAACAACGCTGGATCGAAAAACGGGACGCATGGCTGGGTGAGGAGGAAGACGGAGCGCTTCCCGCCGACCTCGAGTCACTGTCCTTCTAGAACCTGTCACCGAGCGCACTTCGAGACGGGTTCCGATTTGCAGAACAAGGAATGAGCGGCAACGGTCACGTACCGGTGCTGCTGGGGCCGGTCCTCCGGGGGCTGAATATCAAGGCGAACGGGGCATACGTTGATGGGACCTTCGGTCGCGGCGGTCACGCTTTCGCGATTCTCGAGCAACTCGGTGCCGACGGCAGGCTGTTGGCAATGGACAGGGATTCCGAGGCCATCGCATCCGCGCCGGCGATCAGGCTGAACGATCGGCGCTTCGAGTTAATAAAGAGTGAAATTGCCGAGCTGGAAGACATCGTTGCTGAACGTGGGCTTGTCGGTCGAATCGACGGCGTGCTTTTCGACCTGGGCGTGTCATCGCCGCAGCTCG
Organism: Woeseiaceae bacterium; assembly: GCA_041598895.1. GTDB lineage: Bacteria > Pseudomonadota > Gammaproteobacteria > Steroidobacterales > Woeseiaceae > UBA1847. Next base: position 2,221 of record JBFHXQ010000252.1, read on the forward strand.
ACGAGCACGGGCGAGGTTTCAGTTTTCGCCACGACGGGCCGCTCGACATGCGCATGGATCCCGACGACGGCGAGCCCGCATCCGCATGGCTGGCAACCGTGGACGAAAAAACGTTGACGCGAGTAATACGGCAATTTGGTGAGGAACCGCATGCGGGACGGGTTGCAAGAGCCATCGTCTCGGCGCGCAAAAGTGCTCCGGTCGAACGCACGGTGCGACTGGCAGAGATAGTCGAGGACGCGCTGCCGCCAGTACATCGCTCACGCAGGTCACGGCGGCATCCGGCAACCCGGACGTTCCAGGCGATTCGCATGTTCATCAACGATGAGCTCGCGCAGCTGCGCGCGGGACTCGAACAATCGATCAGGGTGCTCGCCCCGGGCGGGCGACTTTGTGTCATTACGTTTCACTCGCTGGAGGACCGACTCGTCAAGCGCTTCATCAGAGAGGCCTCCAGGGAGCCGGAACAGTATCGTGGCTTGCCGGATGTGCCACCGGAGTTTCGGCCGACGCTCAGGGCGGTCGGCAAGGCAGTCGTCCCGGATGCACACGAGGTTGCGGCGAATGCGCGCGCGCGTAGCGCGCGTCTGCGCATAGCGGAGCGTCTGTGATGGTGTTGGATACGCGCCAGCCTGTCGTGCTCGTCATCGTGTGTGCGGCGGTCTGTGTCGTGAGCGCGCTGGCGCTGATTTTCACGAAGCATGAATCGCGCAAGCTGTTTGTCGAACTCGAGACGCTGACCCACGAACGTGACGAACTGAATATCGAGTGGGGTCAGCTGCAGATCGAACAGAGTACCTGGGCGACACACGCGCGAATCGAACAGATTGCGCACGATGAACTATCGCTGGTACGCCCGGGTGCGGCCGAGATATACGTGGTGCAGCGGCAGTGACACGCGGTGCCGAAACCAAAGCGCGAATTGCACGGCAATTCGGCATCCGCCTATCCTTGGTGGCAGCATGCTTCATGTTGATCGCAGCATCGCTCCTTGCACGCGCTGTGCATCTGCAGGTACTCAACAAGGATTTTCTCAATCAGCAGGCGGACGACCGACACCTGCGCACGGAGAAAATCTTCGCACACCGCGGGACAATTACCGATCGCAATGGTGAGCCGCTCGCGATCAGTACACCGGTCGACAGCATATGGGCTAATCCGAAGGAACTGTCCGCCGCCGTCGACAGGGTTCCGGCGCTGGCCAAGACGCTCGGTGTCGATTCCCGGCAGCTGATGCGCCGCCTTGCTCGCAGCATGGAAAAGGAGTTCGTGTATCTGCGTCGGCATCTTAGCCCGGAGCAGGCGCAGGAGGTTCTGAGTCTCAAGCTGCCTGGTGTGAGCAGGCAACGAGAATACCGGCGCTATTATCCGGCCGGCGAAGTCACGGGCCACCTCGTCGGCTTCACGAACATCGACGATGAAGGACAAGAGGGTCTCGAGCTCGCGTTCAATCACTGGCTTGCCGGCGAGTCCGGCGCCAAGCGGGTGCTGAAAGATCGTCTCGGGCGTTCCGTCGAAAATGTGCAGAGTATTCGACCGCCTCATCACGGACGAGATCTGCGCACGAGTGTCGACCTGCGTCTTCAATACGTGGCCTATCGGACGCTGAAAGCAGCCATTCAAGGTCACGGTGCCGACTCGGGTTCCGTAGTCGTGCTGGACGTGCACACCGGCGAGATACTCGCGATCGTGAACCAGCCCGGGTACAACCCCAACGACCGGGCCCAGTTCTCGGCCGAACGCTATCGCAATCGGGCGATCACGGACATTTTCGAGCCGGGATCGAGTATCAAGCCGCTGATCATCGCCGCGGCCATCGAAAGCGGTCACTATCGCCCGAGCAGCATCATCGATACCGCGCCGGGTTTCGTCACGGTCGGTGCGAAGACGATCGAGGACCGGCGCAACCTGGGTCGAGTGAGCCTGACAACGATTCTTGC
>JBFHXQ010000253.1:0-4159 GCA_041598895.1 Woeseiaceae bacterium
CGACACAAATCCAGCTTTCGGTCGTCACCGACGACGGCTACGCCGGCCGAGTCGTAGCCGCGATACTCGAGGCGTCGCAGGCCTTCGACGAGTATCGGTACGACGTTGCGTTCGGCGATCGCGCCGACGATTCCACACATGCGCGGATTCTCCCAGCTTAGGTGAGCGTCTGCCCGGTGGCGGGCCGGCGGACCGGCGCCGCGCTTCTGCGATTGTCGCACCCGGTGCGCAGCGGCTCAGTGCAGCAGTTCGCAGTTTGCTCCGTGCGCTGCCGCCAGTTCGCCGAATTGTACGCCTAAATCAGCGTTTTTTAACAGGTTTTTTCCAGTCCTCGATGGAGACCTGTTTGGAGCGCTCGAGCGTCAAGGCGTCATCGGGTGCGGGTTTCGTAATCGTCGAGCCCGCGCCGATCGTCGCGCCTTTTCCGACCGTGACCGGCGCGACGAGATTGACCCCGGAACCGATAAACGCCCCGTCGCCGATCACGGTCTTGTGCTTGTTCGCTCCGTCGTAGTTGCACGTAATCGTCCCCGCACCAACGTTGACACCCGTGCCGATCTCAGTGTCGCCGATGTAGGTAAGGTGATTCACCTTGCTGCCGTCGGCAATCGCGCTGTTTTTTATTTCGACGAAGTTACCGATCTTGACCTTGTCGGCCAGTACTGCGCCGGGGCGCAGCCTTGCGAACGGTCCGATCTCGCAGCCGTCGCCCGTTGCCGCGCCCTCGATGTGGCAATTCGAATGCACGAGCGAGTTGGGCCCGAGTCGGCTGTCGCGAATCAGGTTGTTCGACTCGATTCGCGTGCCGTCACCGAGATGAACGTCGCCCTCGAACACCGCGTTCACATCGATAAATACATCGGTACCGCAGGTCAGCGTACCGCGTATGTCCACCCGCGCCGGATCGGCGAAGCCGACGCCGTCGGCCATAAGCTCCTCGACGAGGCGCGCCTGCAGCGCCCGCTCGGCCTGGGCCAGTTGTTTCTTGTCGTTGATGCCGATTACCTCCGTCTCGCTTCCCGCTTTTATGCCGACGATCGGCACGCCCTGCGCCACGGCCAATCCGACGACGTCTGTCAGATAATACTCGCCCTGGGCATTGTCGTTGTCGAGATCGTCGAGCCAGACACGCAGTCGCCCGGCCGGACAAAGCATGACGCCCGTGTTGATCTCGGCAATCGCACGCTGCTCGGCGGTCGCATCCTTTTCCTCGACGATACCGGTTACGGCTTCCCCGCTGCGCAGGATGCGACCGTAGCCCGTCGGGTTGCCGACATCGACGCTCAGCACGGCTACCGCGTCGTCGGGCGTCGCCGCGATCATTTTCGAGAGTGTCGCCGGGCGCAGCAGCGGCACATCGCCGAACAGGATCAGGACACGGTTTCCCGCCGGTATGTCCGGCATCGCCTGTATGACCGCGTGGCCCGTGCCCAGCTGCTCGGGCTGCAGCACCCAGCGCACGTCCGGAAGCGAAATTGCAGCGCGTACCGCCTCGCCGCCGTGGCCGTAAACGACGGCGATGTCATCGGCAGCGAGCTCACGGGCGCAGTCGATGACGTGCATCAGCAGCGGTCGGCCCGCCAGCGCCTGCAGAACCTTGGGCAGGTCGGAGCGCATGCGTTTTCCCTGGCCCGCGGCGAGGATGACGACACTCAGATTCAATGCTTGATACCTGTACGGTCTGCTGTCGGCACTGGTTCGATTGCGCCACACCTTGTTTTCGGGCGGCGCCGACGAAGCCGCGATGATAACGCAACTTCGTGATCCGGGTTCAGGCAGGATTCAGCGCGCCGCGCTATCCTTTTCGGCATGATGCGAATCCTGACCCTGGCCGTCGTCGCGACGCTTGCGGCCTGCAACAGCGATATTTACGTGCGCGACGGCGTCACCGACGGCGATACGTTCTACCTTGCGCCGATCGCGTTTGTCGACAGTGATCCGGCGTTGCAGAGCTGGGTTACCTACAGTCTCGTACGCAGCGCCTGCCAGCTGCAGCTCGGCGGTGATAACCCCGCACGCAGCACGTCCTATGGCTGCGAATTCAGTGCCCGAAATAATCTCGTCGACGCCTGGGCGGAACAGCGCGCGGAAGAACCCGACATTGCCAATGACTACCTCGATACCTTGCTCGCGGTTCGCGAAGCCGGCTTTCTCGACGAGTACACCGCGTATTATTTTCGCCGCGACGGCTGGCAGATACCTGTCGAGGTCGACCTCGATGCTTTTTCGAACTGGCGCGCACGGCACCTGAAACATCACCGCCCGCAGACCCGCATCGTCGGTTCCTGGAATTACAAACGCACATCAGCGCGCCCCTGAATCCGCACTCGCGCGGGCTCAACGCCAGCGGTAGCCGAGCTGCAAAGAATAGATCGGTCCCGAGATCTTTTGTGCAGCTGCGCCAAACCGGGCGATCAACAGCGGGTCTTCCCCGACAAGGTCGAAGCGCACGAAGTGCACTCGAAACGCCAGCAGCAGCCCATGGCGACGACCGGGCTGACCGGCATTCACGTCGAAGCTTCCGCCCAGATATGCGCCGACACCACGGTCGTTCCAGACGACGATCTCGGAGAAATTCGGATAACTGCCGGCCAGTTCCGCCAGATCGATTTCGTGATACGTAAGACCGAGATCCACCGAATAACGATGCCGATCGCCTCGCATCCACTTGACACTTGGCCCGATATACAGATCACGCAGCGACAGATTTTCGCTGAACAGCCGAATGTTGCTTTCGTTATTGTGAATCGCAAGCTCGAGACCGAGCAGCAGCTCACCGCCGGCCCAGTGATCGATTGGCCAGTGCACGGCACCGCCAAGATTGAATCCCGCCGCCTCGAACGTCGCGCCGCTCAGCGCACGAACGTCTTCCAGGCCCGGCCAGGTGTGGGTGCCAACTGACAGCTCGTAGCGAACCCGTGTCGGTTCTGCTGCCGGTTCCTCGGCCAGCGCCTGGGCAACGGCGAGCAATGCGCCAAGCACGAGACCCAGCGATGCTCGCGGCCCGTAAGGTCCTGTTTGCTGCATCATTCTGTCCTCCCGGGGCTCGAGATGCCCCAGTGAGAACGTTACGAAGCGACATCAACAGGACATGAGGACGGCTTGAGCGTTTGCTGATGCTTTCGTGATTCGCGGCTGGAAGCCGCGCCCGCGAATTGGGCCTGACAGCGACGTGCCTTATGGGATCTTCGCGGCTGGATCCCTCTCGCACATCCCCGTGCTGCGCGACATGAGGACTTCCTGTCCAAAAAGCCGCTACCACAATTTTCCGAGGACCTGTGGGAACCCGCCGTGCGGGGGGGAAACGTCCCGGCGTAGAGCCGCGACCACGAATTACTCGTGGGAGCGCCATCTTGGCGCGATTCCCTTACCTTTGCCCTTTGAGCTTTTGCGCTGCCCGATAGCGCGCTTCGGCTTCTGCGAGCTCGGCCTGTGCCTGCCTGAGATCGGTCTCGGTGAGCGTCCCTTCCAGCGCCTGCTCGGCCTCTTGTTTCGCGGCGAGCGCTGCGGCCTCGTCCAGCTGCTCCCCGCGCAGGGCGGTGTCGGCCAGCACCGTCACGATCGTGGGCTGTACCTCGAGCATGCCACCAGTGATGTAGAAAAAGTGCTCCGTGCCATCGGGCTCTTCTACGCGGACCTCACCGGGCCTGAGAGCGGTCAGGAGCGGCGCATGGCGCGGCGCAATGCCGATCTCGCCCATTTTCGCGGGCGCGAACACCATGGCGGCATCTCCGGAATGGATTTCGCCCTCCGCGGATACGATGTCGACGTGAATCGTGGCCATACTTCAGATCCGCCTGCTTACTGTAGCTTCTTCGCGGCTTCGACCGCCTCGTCGATCGTGCCGACCATGTAAAACGCCTGTTCCGGGATATGGTCGTAGTCGCCGTTGACGATGCCATTGAAGCCGCGGATCGTCTCGGCGAGCGTCACGTATTTGCCCGGCGAGTTCGTGAAGACCTCGGCAACGAAGAACGGCTGCGACAGGAAACGCTGCACTTTACGCGCGCGGTTGACGGTCCGCTTGTCCTCCTCCGACAGCTCGTCCATACCGAGGATAGCGATGATGTCCTGCAGCTCCTTGTAGCGCTGCAGCACCGCCTGCACGCCGCGCGCGCAGTCGTAGTGTTCCTGGCCGATGATGTTCGGATCGAGAATA
>JBFHXQ010000254.1:0-4159 GCA_041598895.1 Woeseiaceae bacterium
CAGGGTAGCAAAATCGACCTCGGCGCGGAGCTTCATGTCGCCTATCACATTGCAAAATTGCGTCACCGCCTGCTCCCGTTCGGCAAGCCATCGCTTCGCTGCGGTCACGGGATCTTTCGTACCCTTTCGTTCCAGAATCTGCTCCGCAATCTCCCGGCGTATGCGATAGAAGTCGTCGCGCAGATGGCTGCGGGCGGCAGCCTGCCAGCGCCCCTGCACTGTCAGGTCTTCGGAATTCGTGTGCAGCCAGAACATATCCAGCGCTTCGTTGAGCGTTGCGTAAATTCGCGCAGTGTCCAGGACATCGCGCTTGTGAATATAGCTTAGATCCGCGATGTCCAGCGCGGGGCGCGTCAGGAGCAGGGCCGACATGCGGTTTGCGAGCGACTCGGAAACACCCATGGCCATGAACTCCGCGGCGGCCGCCTGGTGCCGCTCGCGAGCAGCCGGCGATACGATTTTGCCGGTACGCGAGTAGATCTTGACGATATTCGACTTGAGTCTTTCTACCGTCGATTCGATCTCGAGTTTGTCGCCGAAATGTTCGATCAACCAGTAGCAAACATGGCGCAGCGTGCGGCTGACCTCGAACATCATCGCGAGCTGCGCGCGGGCCGGTATTTTGTTGTCGAGTGACTCGATCGTTTTCAGCAACGAGCGGGCCCGGCACACCTGGCGCGCAACGACATACGCTCGGGCAATGGTCGTGACCTTCGCTGAGGTGTCCGTTTGTACGCGCTTGACGAAGGCCGGGCCCATCCGGTTGACGATGTCGTTGGCGACGAGTGTGGCGAGGATCTGGCGGCTCAGGCGGTGGCCCGGCAGTAAATCCGCGTAGCGCCGGCGCAGCACTGCGGGGAAGTACCGCAGAGGGTCGACGATGAGGAAATCTTCCAGCGTCTCCCCGGATCCGATCAGTCCGTTGTACAGGTCGATTTTCGCGTAGCTCAGTACGACCGCCAACTCGGGTCGCGTGATGCCCTGTTTGCGGGCACGGCGATCCTCGATCTCGGTTTCGTCAGGCAGATACTCGAGGCTGCGGTTCAACAGGCCCGTTTTTTCCAGATTGACGATAAGTCTGGCAATCTCGTCGATCCGCTCCACGGACCGAATCTCGCTCATGCTGATCGCCTGAGTTTGCAGATAATTATTGCGCAGCACGAGCTCGGCAACGTCGTCAGTCATCGACGCGAGGAGCTCGTTACGCTTGTCACGCGACATGCCCCTGTGTTTCGCAACGTCGCCGAGCAGAATCTTGATATTGACTTCCCGGTCGGAGCTGTCGACGCCGGCGGAGTTGTCAATGAAATCGGTGTTGATGCGGCCGCCGGCAAGGCTGAATTCGATGCGCGCGCGCTGCGTCAGGCCGAGGTTGCCGCCTTCACCGATTACTCGGCAGCGGAGCTTGTCTGCATCGACGCGAACGGCGTCATTGCTCCGGTCGCCGACGTCGGCATGGCTTTCTGTGCTCGCTTTGACGTAGGTGCCGATGCCGCCATTCCAGAGCAGGTCAACCGGCATTCGCAGGATCGCCCTGATCAATTCATTCGGCTGCATCGATCGCTCCTCGACATCCAGAAGCTTGCGCGCCTCGGCACTCAGTCGAATTGCCTTTGCCTGCCTCGAAAATATGCCGCCGCCCTTGGAAATCAGCGCGTCGTTATAGTCCTCCCAGGTCGAACCTCGCTTGCGAAACAGGCGCTTCCGTTCCTTGAAGCTCACTGCCATGTCGGGGTCGGGGTCGAGAAAAATATGCATGTGGTTGAAGGCCGCGACGAGGCGGATTTTGCGCGACAACAGCATGCCGTTGCCGAACACATCACCTGCCATATCGCCGATGCCGGCCACGGTGAACGGATCTTTCTGCGTGTTGAGTCCCTGCTCCCGGAAGTGCCGCTTGACGGCTTCCCAGGCGCCGCGTGCCGTGATGCCCATTTTCTTGTGGTCGTAGCCGGCGGAGCCGCCGGATGCGAACGCATCATCGAGCCAGAATTTGTAGCGCGCGGACAGTTCGTTGGCGATGTCCGAGAACGTCGCGGTGCCTTTGTCAGCCGCGACGACCAGGTACGGATCGTCACCGTCGAGGCGTACCACGCCGGGCGGGGGTACGACCTTGTCGTCCACGACGTTGTCCGTGATGTCCAGGAGCCCGGAAATGAACGTCTTGTAACACTCGATAGCTGCGGCAAGCCGGGCCTCTCGATCGCCGTCCGGGAGACGCTTCGGGAAAAATCCGCCTTTCGCTCCGGTCGGCACGATCACGGTGTTCTTCACGATCTGGGCCTTCATGAGCCCGAGCACCTCGGTGCGATAGTCTTCGCGGCGATCCGACCAGCGCAGTCCGCCGCGGGCAACGTCTCCGGCACGCAGGTGCACGCCTTCAACGTCCGTGGAAAACACGAATACCTCGAAACGCGGCCTCGGCAGTGGCGCATCGCGGAGTTTTCCCGGCTCCAACTTGATCGACAGGTAGCGCTTCGGCGCTCCATCGGGGTCCGTTTGGAAGTAATTGCTTCGCAGCGTTGCATCGAGCGCAGCGGCGTATCCCGACAGAATTCGGTCTTCGTCGACGTTTTTGGCACGCGCCACAGCATGCCTGAAGGCGGGGGACGATATTTGCAGTTTCTCGGCTCGCCTGCGTGACGAAAGCGCGGGATCAAACTGGATTTCGAACAGGTCAATCATGAGTTTCACGAAACTCGGGTGCTGCACGAGCACGTCTTCCATGTATACCTGGCTGAACGGTATGCCGAGCTGCAGCAGATATTTCGTGTAACACCGCAGCAGTGACGTTTGTCGCCAGGTCAGCTGCGCAACGAGCACAAGTCGATTCAGGCCGTCATTCTCGATTCTGTGCTCGAGAACTGCGGTAAAGCATTGCTCGAAGCGGGTAGCGACGGATTCGATGTCGATGTCGTCGGTGAATTCGTGCCGCAGGTCGAAATCCTGAATCCAGAACTTTTGCCCCGACCGCAGCGTCAGCTCGTAGGGGTGTTCGGTGTAGACGTCGACACCCATGTTTTCCAGGATCGGGAGCGCATCCGAAAGCGCCAGCGGTTCGTCGAAGCTGTACACCATGAAATGCATGTTCCCTACGACATCCTCGCGGCGCTCGTACAGCTCGACGGACCGCTGCAGGCCGGCTGCGAGCATGTCCTCGATGCGCTTCACGTCACTGCAGGCTTCCCGTGGCGTTACGTCGTCCTGATAGCCGGCCGGAAATACGTTTGCGTATTTGCTATTGAGAATATGACTCTCGTCCGGCCCGAAGGTCTGGATGAGCTGCTCTTTCAGCCTGTCCGCCCACGTTACGACGACCTCCGCGATCTGCTGCTCGAGATCGTTGATGCTGATGCGCGGGCGCTCGCCGACCGGAGTTCTGATGAGGAGATGAACCCGCGCGAGCGCCGACTCGGACAGCTGCACGCTGGAATCGATCGACGTACCGCCGAACGCCTCTTTCAGAATCGTCTCGATGCGACGGCGCACGACAGTCGTGTACTTTTCCCTCGGCACGTACACGAAACAGGAGAAGAAACGTCTGAATGCATCGCGGCGCAGGAAAAACTTGACCCGTTGCCGCTCCTGCAGATTGAGTATGCCGAGCGTGGTCCTTGCGAGATCCTGTACCGAGCTTTGAAACAGCTCGTCGCGCGGAAACGTCTCGATAATGTGCAGCAGCGCTTTGCCGCGATGCCCGGCCGGGTCGACCTTCGCCCGCTCCATGATCTTCGTGACCTTGTGCCGCAACAAGGGAATGTTTCGCGGACTCTCGCTGTACGCCACCGAGGTCAGCAGGCCGATGAAACGGCGCTCGCCGCGCACCTTGCCGGTCTCGTCATAGATCTTGACGCCGACATAGTCCAGGTAGGCACTGCGGTGCACCGTCGAGCGGGAATTGGCTTTTGTGAGTATGAGCCAGTCCCTGCTCTTGGTAATGCGGCGCATTTCCTTGGTGAGTTCCGTGGGGTGGCCGCCACGATCTTCGCGCGCCATGAGGCCGAGTCCACTGCCGTCGACCGGTGCGAGCAGCATTTTCCTGCCTTTCTCGAACAGGTCGTACTCGCGGTAGCCGAGAAACGTGAAGTGATTATCCACGAGCCAGTCGAGCAGAGCCTGGCTCTCACCGCGCAGTTCTTCGTCGACTCCGGTCGGGCCG
>JBFHXQ010000255.1:0-4158 GCA_041598895.1 Woeseiaceae bacterium
CTCCAGCGGCTTGTACTTCGACGCACGCACCGCGCGAATTGCCGGTTTCTCGAAAATTCGATGCGTGCTGCGGCGCACCGATATGCGCTGCGGTTTGCCGGAGCGGGTAACGTTGTAGCAGACCTGCACCTCACCCTCGATGCGGTCGCGCCGCGCCCGTTCAGGATACGCGGGCACAACCGTTTGCAGTGGCGTGCGATCACCACTCTTGTCGATGTGGTACGTCACTTTCGGCTCCTCGGCGGTCGCGGCCATGCCGACGATACACAGCGCGGCGAATGCGACGACCTGCCACGAAAGCCTAATCCGTGGCATCGTCGGACTCGGGATTGCGGCGGTCATCGATCACGATGTTCGGCGACACGGGATTGACCGCGTCATTCAGCATTGCACGTACGACCTTCAGCGTCCGCGACTGTGGCGCAATTGCCTCAGCCTTGTTGAGGTCCGTCGCGGCTTCCGCGTAGCGCTTCAGCTTGACGAATACGAGCGCGCGGTTGTTGAGCGCTCGCCAGTGGCTATCGTCCGCATCGAGCGCGAGGTCGCAGTAGGTCAAGGCATTATCGTACTGCTCGAGCATGGCGTAGCCCGCGCACAGATTCGACCAGGCAGTCAGTCGCTCTCGTTTCGAACCTGCGTATCGCAGACCACGAAGCGTGTGGTCGACGCCGTCCTGCGCGTCGCCTGCGAGCAGGGCGTTGGCGCCCTCCTGGAGATCCGGATTGCTGGGGCCGATGACGGTTTTACTTTCTGTCGCCATACCGGCGCTGCACAGCAGCGTCAGGCACAGGGCGACCGTGGTAATAACGCGCCGCGGTACCCGCAATGTCACGACGCCCTCAGCCGGCGGGTGTCTCGGCGAGCGGCGTGTCGAGATGCGATCGGAAGAAGTCGAGCGTTCGCCGCCACGCGAGCTCGGCCGCGGCAGCATCGTACCGCGGCGTCGTGTCGTTGTGAAATCCGTGATTGACGTCATCGTAGTGGTGATTCACGAAATCCGCCTTGGCGGCGATAAGGCCCTGCTCGAAAGCGGGCCAACTTGCATTGATACGTTCGTCCAGCCCCGCATGATGGAGCATCAGCGGCGCACGGATCCGTGAGGCCTCGTCCGGCGCGGGATGGCGGCCGTAGAACGCCACGGCAGCCCCGAGCTCCGGAAGCTCCACCGCGAGGCGCATCACGACACCGCCGCCGAAGCAAAAGCCGACCACACCGACCCGACCGGTGCAGTCCGGATGCCTCGCCAGAAACTGCACGGCTGCAGCAAAATCCTCGACCATCTCTGCACTGTCGCGCTGGCGCTGCAGCGCTCGACCGTCGTCATCGTTGCCGGGATAGCCGCCCAGCGGAGTCAGCGCATCGGGGGCGAACGCGATAAAGCCGGCGGCGCCGAGTCGCCTGGTAACGTCCTCGATGTACGGGTTCAGGCCCCGATTCTCATGTATTACGACAACCCCTGGTCGGCGATGTTCCACAGTCTGAGGCGTTACGAAATACCCTCGCATAGCGCCCGCGCCTCGCGGCGACGTGTAGCACTTGTAGGCCGCCGTGATTGACGGATCGTCCGGTGCAACCTGCTGCGCAAGCGCGTAATTGGGGCTCAGGCTCGCGAGTATTGCGGCAGCCGACAGTCCGGAAGCGGAAATTTTTGCGACACGGTCGAGAAACTCACGACGCGTCAGCGCGCCGTGCACGTAGCCGTCGAACAATTCGAGGATTCGCGGATCTTTTTCCGGTGCGGTTTTCATGGTTGCCACTCAGCCACTGATGTACTGTTCCAAGTGTTCTATCTCTTCCTGCTGGTCGGCAATGATCGCCTGTACGATGTCACCGATGGAAATCAGGCCGATCACCCTGTCATCCTCGACGACGGGCAAATGCCTGATACGGAGATCGGTCATCAGGTTCATGCATTTGTTGACGGTTTCCCCGCTCGACGTTGTCTGAACATCCGTGGTCATAATGTCCGCAACCGGGGTCGTTTCCGAGGACCGGCCTTTGACGATGACTTTACGTGCGTAATCGCGTTCGGTAATGATTCCGCGGAGCGTTTCGCCCTCCATCACGAGCAGCGATCCGATGCTCTTTTCCGCCATCATCTTGATCGCGTCGAGCACCGAGGTATCCGGCGCAATGGACCAGACGTGCCGGCCCTTCGTATCGAGAAGATGCTTTACCAGTTTCATGGACTGCCACCTTTGTCGCTAAAGCGACTTATTGTCAAATTTCTCCCGATACCTGGTCGGCCGCGCTCCACTCCCCGGACCTGGAATGCACGGCCGACGCGGTTTCGCCTCCAATTCTATCAGCCTGCACCACTTTGGCGGCAGTGCTTTGACTTTCCGAACGAAACCTAAGCGCTGTCAATACGGGAAATTACCGGCAGCCGCTACCTGCCCCGGCGAAGGTGTGCGAGCCGGCGTTCGATTTCGACCGCATCCAGCCAGCGTCCGCGCAACATGACCCCCTGGATCCGCTGCGAGTTGCGGATGTCCTCGAGCGGATTTGCGTCGAGCAGCACCAGGTCTGCATCCCGGCCCTCGGCGATCAGGCCGGTATTCAGGCCGAGAAACTCCGCCGCATGGCTCGTACCTGCTGAAAGTGCGGCGAACGGCGGCAGGCCCGCGTCGACGAGAAGCTCGAGCTCCCGGTGCAGGGAGAATCCCGGTACGTTGAATACCTGCGGCGCATCCGAGCCGAGCAGGATGCCTGCGCCGGCGGCGTGCAGCGCACGCAGCAGCTGCCGCCTGAGCTCGATCGCACGGCGACCTACGTCGTGATCGAAGCCGCGTTCGCGCTGCAGCGCCTCGCGCGCGTCGGACCATCGTCGTGTGATCGCGGCGGCCACGTACTGCAGTTCCGGCCGCGACCTGATATTCACCAGCGGTTCGTCCGAAACCATTTGCTCGAACAGCGTCTGCGTCGGTACGTTCCACGTGCCGGCGGCCACGGTTCTGCGTACGAGCCCCGCTATGCGGCTTTCATCGAGCTGGCTGGCCAGCAACACGTCGAAAAACCCGCCGTAGCCCCCGGACCCGACCGCGTTCGGCGGCAGCATTGCCGCGAAATAGCCGTCGAGATGATCGATCGTCGCGATACCTTGCGCCAGCGCGCTTGCAACGCCAACGGATACCGGAACGTGCCCGGCGAACGGAATACCGAGCTCGTTCGCGGTCTCTGCGATTGCGGCGAACTCGTCCGCGTCGAGCCCCGGGTGAATTTTCACAAAATCGTATCCGGCGGCGTGCTGCGCGCGGACCTTGCGGCGCGCGTCGTTGACACCGCTGACCGAGTTGCCGTTCAGCGACGGGCCAGAGGTAACGAGGCGCGGACCGAAGCGGCCGCCGTCGGCGAGTTGCCGGCGCAATTCGAGATGTGACGGTCGCCCGAGCATGCCGCGAATCGTCGTCACCCCATTCACGACGAACAGCGTCAGGTCACGTTCCAGATCGTCAGAGCCGGACGCGGCAACGTGGGCATGCAGCTCCGCAAAACCCGGCATCAGGTAACGATCAGTACCGTCGACGAGTCGCGCGGCCTTCGGCACCGGGACGGAATCCACGGGCCCGATCGCCGCAATCCTTGCGTCCTCGACTATGACCGTTTGCTGCCTCAGGACGTCTTCCGTATCCATCGGCAGCACGTTCACGTTGACGATTACCGTCGTCTCTGCACAGATCGAACCACTAATAAACAAGAGTAAAATCAGTCGCAGCATTTTTCGTCGCGAGCCGGTATCAGGATAGCGGGCACGAAGCCGGCAGCATGCATCCGCATTATTCGTTCATGTTTTGACGCGCATTGCCGCCGCCGTGAAAGCGTCGAGCATCCTGCGTAGCGTAGCACGAAGGCGTGTCGCCCTGGCGCCGTCGAATCGTCGTGTCGTTTCGTTCATATAGGCGCGCTGCGCAAGCTCGAGCTGCAGCGCGTGCACGTCATGCGCCGGTCGCCCGTAGCAGCGTGTTATGTAGCCGCCGGTAAAACGACCGTCGCGAACGGCCGAGTATTCGCTGTCGATTGCAACACTGTCCACGGCAGACGCGATCTCCCCGTCGCAGCTCTTGCCGGACCAGCTGCCGAGATTCAGCACGGGCAACGTACCGTCAAACAAGGCGGGCACCCGGCTGGCAATCGAATGAGCGTCCCACAGCAGCGCCA
>JBFHXQ010000256.1:0-4150 GCA_041598895.1 Woeseiaceae bacterium
ACCGGTGCGAGCAGCATTTTCCTGCCTTTCTCGAACAGGTCGTACTCGCGGTAGCCGAGAAACGTGAAGTGATTATCCACGAGCCAGTCGAGCAGAGCCTGGCTCTCACCGCGCAGTTCTTCGTCGACTCCGGTCGGGCCGTAACGCAGCAGCTTTCGGGTTTCCGACATCTTGCGGCGCATCTTTTTCCAGTCCCTGACCGCAATTCGGACGTCGGCAAGCACCTTGAGAATTTCGAGTTCCAGCAGCTTGAGCTGCTGGGGGTCGGTTTCGCGGTCAACCGCGAAGCGCACGAACGATTCGGGTTGCCCGATCTCTTCGCCCGGCGCCGCGATTGCTTCGATGTTGCCTCGGGCGTCGCGTTGAATACGGATGACCGGGTGCACCGTGATATGCACGGCAAGATCCTGGCGATTGATGGCCGCCGTCACCGAGTCGACGAGAAACGGCATATCGTCGTTGACCATCTCGATGAACGTGTACGCCGAGGTGTACCCTTGCGCCGAGTCCGTTGGATTGTAGATTCGTAACAGCGCCTTGCCGCGGCGCCGTTTGCCGGCAAAATCAAGGTGCGCAATCGCGATGCGCGCCATCGTCTCTTCGGAGCGACCCTTGAGGTCATCGACCGGAACGTCGGTGAAATACTGCTCCAGAAAATTTTTTACGTAACGGCGACTGCGAACGGATTTCGATGTAACGCGAGCGGAGACGATTGCGTGGATGATGCGCTCTTTGAGATCGCTGCCACGGCGTAGTTCGTGTTGTGTCACCGTCACCGTCGATGCTCCGGCCAGCCTCAGAGGACTGGCCCTGGCGGTTGCGTTCGCTGCCGGCCTGCCGCACGTTGGCGAGGACCACGCAGCGCCTCACTTCTTAGTATTTCGCCGGCGGTTGTGTTGGCCTTGAGCGTGACAAGCCGCGGACCGTTGACGACCGTCGTTAGTTGTTGGGCGCTTTGGCATTATACAGCGAGGCCTCACCGCAAACACACCCTCGTGATCTGGCCGCGTTACGCTTGCGATGATCGGTCAGGCGCCGCCAGATATCGGGCACTTGTCCCGATTCTGTGCGGACTGCCGGCGCCGGCATCCGGGCATGCCGCAGTAGGGTTGGTCGTATAGTGCGGCTATCCGCCCTGCGGAGAGCCTAGCAGGCGGGCCTTCGCCAACAGGCGCTCGAGCACGTCGTTAAACGTCGCGTAGTCGTGGTCGTCGACGCCCTGAATCAGCTCGCGCTCGAACCTGAGGGCGAGCGGGGCTATTTCGTCGTGCACACGCTGGCCCTCTTCGGACAGGTTCAGAATCGACCGGCGGCGGTCGGCGTCGGCGAACTGGCGGTCAACTCGCCCGTTTTTGATCAGTTTACTGACAGCGCGACTGACGGCGACCTTGTCAAGCATCGTTCGTTCGGCAACTTCGACGGCAGACATCCCGGGAAAACGGCCAAGAATCGCGATGACTCGCCATTCCGGAATCGAAACACCGAATCGCTTGTCGTAAACGCGCGCGATCGTCGTCGACACCGTATGCGAGAGCACGGCAAGCCGGTACGGCAAAAAATCTTCGAGAATCAGTTCGTCATTCATGGCGCTGGTACCCCGAGACGTACTCTAACCCTAGCGGCATTGCAGTGCGTGCACAAGACTCCGGAATCCCGCTTATGCCATGTGTGGCGCTGCCAAATAGCTCCTCGATTGCATCTCGATTAGCCGGCTTTTGGTGCGTTCGAATTCGAACGCCAGCCTGACGCCGGCATACAGCTCGGGCACCGGCACCGCCGCAGACACAATCAGTTTGACGCGCCGGTCATAAAATTCGTCGATGAGCGCGACGAAACGGCGCGCCTGGTCATCGAGCGTGCCGGTGAGCCGCGGCACGCCGGAGAGAATGACCGTGGGGTACCAGCGCGCGATCTCGATGTAGTCGAGCTGACTGCGCGGACCGTCGCACAGCTCGCCGAATTCGAACCAGGCAATGCCTTTCGAAATCCGATGCGTGCGAATTCTACGACCGTTGACCTCGATCCTGGATCCGGACCGGATGGCCGTGAATGCCGTTTCGGCGAACAGCTGCTCGAGCCGGGCACGAGCGGCTTCGTCATCCGGCGTCAGGTACGTTCCGGCTTTCTGAAGCAGGCGCAGTCGATAGTCGGTATCACCCTCCATGTGGACGACACGCGTTTTTGTTTTCAGAAGCTCGATCGCCGGCAAGAACCGCTGCCGCTGCAGTCCGTCGCGATACAGGTCATCCGGCGCTGCGTTCGAGGTCGTCACGAGCGTCACGTTGCGGCAGAACAGGCCGTCGAGCAGACGAGCGAGGATCATGGCGTCGCCTATATCGCTGACGAAAAACTCATCGAAGCACAGGACCCGCGCATTGCGTGCGATCTCGCCGGCGACCGTGTCCAGGGGATCCTCGATATCTCCGAGCCGGCGCAGCCGGTCGTGCACGTCATGCATCATGCGGTGAAAATGAATGCGGCGCTTGGCAGAGAGCCTGAGCGTGTCGAAAAACAGGTCCATCAGAAAAGTCTTGCCCCGGCCAACGCCGCCCCAGATGTACAGGCCGGGAACGCTGGCTGACGCACCGTGGTTCGGGCGTCGGAACAGGCGTCGGAGGCGGCCCGCTGGCCGCGGCGCGTCATGCAGCCGCTGTTGCAGTTCCGCGAGCAGGTCGACGACAATTTCCTGCGCCGGATCCCGATCGTGGCCTTCCCGATGCAGGCTGTCCTCGTAGGCCTCGCGGATATTCAACGTTGCGGTTATCCTGTGTAATGATCCCGCCGATCCCCGGGAAAGACTACAACGCCCGGCCGGCAATCGGCTATAACAACAGCGCAATCGGGGCGACATGAGCGAATCTGCTGAACGCGAATCAATGGAGTTCGACGTGGTCATTGTCGGCGGCGGCCCAGCAGGGCTCGCGGCGGCCTGTCGGCTCATGCAGCTCGACAGCAGCCTGTCAGTGGTCGTTGTCGAGAAAGGTTCGGAAATCGGTGCGCACATCCTTTCCGGCAACGTGTTCGAGCCGACCGCACTGAACGAACTGTTTCCGGACTGGCAGGATCGCGCAGCGCCGGTCAAAACCGCCGTGACCGGCGATGACGTGTATTTTCTGACCAGCGATCGCAAAGGTATTCGAACGCCGGGATTGCTCGTGCCGCGTCCGATGCACAACAAGGGCAATTACATCATCAGCCTGGGGCGCCTTTGCCAGTGGCTCGGCGAGCAGGCCGAGGCCATGGACGTCAATGTTTTTCCTGGCTTCGCTGCGGGCGAGGTGCTGTACGATGAGAACGGACATGTGGTCGGTGTCGCAACCAGCGACATGGGTATCGGCAAGGACGGTAAGCGCAAACCCGGCTACCAGCCCGGCTACGAGCTGCGCGGCCAGTACACGATTTTCGCGGAAGGCTGTCACGGCAATCTCGGCCTCGAACTCATCGAGCGCTTTGATCTGCGTGCAGAAGCCGATCCCCAGCACTACGGCATCGGCATCAAGGAGGTATGGGAGGTCGAGCCCGACCGGCACAGGGAAGGTCTCGTCGTTCACACAGCGGGCTGGCCGCTCGACAGTCACACAGAAGGCGGTGGATTCCTTTACCACGCCGCAAATAGCCAGGTGTTTCTGGGCCTGATCATCGCGCTCAATTATCAGAACCCGTATCTGCATCCGTTCGAGGAATTCCAGCGCTGGAAGCAGCATCCGAAAATTCGCCAGTATCTCGATGGCGGGAAACGCATCGCATATGGCGCGCGCGCGGTCAACAAGGGCGGTTTGCAGTCACTACCGAAGTTGACGTTTCCGGGTGGGATGCTCGTCGGCTGTGACGCAGGGTTTCTGAACCCCGTGAAGATCAAAGGTGCGCACACGGCCATGAAGTCCGGCATGCTTGCCGCCGAGTCCGTGCAACGTGCATTGGCCGCGGGCGATGCCGGCCGGGAAGACCTCGTCGACTACGAGGCCGCGGTCAACGCGTCCTGGATCCGCGACGAGCTGTACCGCGGCCGAAATTTCGGCCCGGCGTTGCATAAACTGGGCACGTTTTTCGGCGCTGCCTTCACGTTTATCGATCAGAACATTTTCCGCGGCAAGCTGCCGTTTACCTGGCACAACCGCGAGCCCGATCACGCCGCGCTCAAGCCGGTAGC
>JBFHXQ010000257.1:0-4044 GCA_041598895.1 Woeseiaceae bacterium
CGGCCGTTCGAACGCTTGCGTCAGGGCAACAAATCGGGGGTCAGCAACGCGCGTTTCCAACGACGATTGTGGAAATAAAACAACGTCAATGCGCAGAGCGCGAAACTGTGACGTCAGTCACAGGAATTTCGTTGCCAAGTCCGGAGCTGCAAAAGAATGCGCAAAAACTGCGCCGTCCCGTAATTAGACCGCAAGGCTTTCGCCGGGCACGTCGAAGTGAACGTGCCTGAGCCTCAAGGCATTGCCAATGACCGATACCGAACTCAGGCTCATGGCCGCGGCGGCAATCATCGGGCTGAGCAAGAGGCCGAAGAACGGATACAGAATCCCGGCCGCTATCGGCACGCCCGCCGTGTTGTATGCAAATGCAAAAAACAGGTTTTGCCGGATGTTCTGCATCGTCGCGCGGCTCAAATGCCTAGCGTTCGCGACGCCGGTCAGGTCGCCGCGAACCAACGTGATGCCGGCGCTTTCCATCGCGACGTCGGTGCCGCTGCCCATGGCGATGCCGACGTCCGCCTGCGCCAGTGCCGGCGCATCGTTGATGCCGTCGCCCGCCATTGCGACGACGTGTCCTGCAGACTGGAGCTCACTGACAATTCGGTGCTTGTCTTCCGGCGACACGTCGGCATGCACGCTGTCGATGCCTGTCTGTTTTGCAACGGCGTTCGCGGTCGCCGAGCTGTCGCCGGTTAGCATTACTATGGACAGTCCTGCGTCGTGCAGCCGCTTTATTGCCTCCGGCGTCGATTCCTTGATCGGGTCCGCTACGCCGAGCAGCCCGGCGGGCAAACCTCCGACGGCGACGAACATGACCGTCTGGCCTTGCTCGCGATAGTCGGTCGCCTTCGCGAGAAGTCGCTGGTCCTCAGCGCCGACGGCGCGCATCAGTTTTTCATTACCGATGGCAACGACCGTACCCTGCACCAGCGCCCTGACGCCCTGACCGGTCACGGATTCGAAGTTCAGCTGATCCCGAAAGTTGATCGATCGCGACCTTGCCTCATCGACGATAGCGGCAGCCAGCGGATGTTCGCTGCCCGCCTCGACCGACGCAGCCATCGCCAGCAGATCGGCCTCGTCAAAGTCGTTACACGGGCTGATCGTAATGAGTCTCGGCCGACCTTCCGTCAATGTGCCCGTCTTGTCGACGACGACGGTGTCGACCTTTTCCAGCGTCTCCAGCGCCTCGGCATTCTTGATCAGTATGCCGTGCTGCGCGCCTTTGCCAGTGCCGACCATGATCGACATCGGTGTCGCGAGACCCAGTGCACAGGGACACGCAATGATAAGTACCGCAACGGCGTTGACGATCGCATAGGCCATTGCGGGCCGGGGACCGACCGATGCCCATACGATAAACGTAATGATGGACACCACAACGACCGCCGGCACGAACCAGGACGCTACGAGATCCGCGAGTCGCTGAATCGGCGCTCGGCTTCGCTGCGCTTCGGCGACCATCTGCACGATTTGCGCCAGGACCGTTTCATCGCCGACATTCGTAGCGATCATGATGAAACTGCCGGTGCTGTTCACGGTGCCCCCGATTACCGTGTCGCCAGGTACCTTTGCGACGGGCATCGGTTCCCCGCTGATCATCGACTCGTCGACGTTGCTGCGACCTTCCTCTACCTCGCCGTCGACCGGCACCTTGTTACCCGGCTTGACGCGAATGCGGTCACCGGTCCTGATCTCGTCAAGCGACACTTCGGATTCATTGCCGTGCTCGTCGATTCGGAATGCCGTCGGTGGCGTCAGCTCGAGAAGCGCCCGAATCGCTCCGGACGTCCGGCTGCGGGCACGAAGTTCGAGTACCTGTCCGAGCAGGACGAGCGTCGTGATGACTGCGGCCGCCTCGTAGTAAACGGCGACGCCACGCAAAGGGTCACGAAACGCGTCTGGAAAAATACTCGGCGCCACGGTTGCGACGACCGAATACGCGAACGCGACGCCCACGCCGAGCCCGATCAGCGTGAACATGTTCAGGTTCCTCGTCTGCAGTGACCGCAATCCGCGCTCGAAAAACGGTAATCCGCCCCAGAGCACGACGGGCGCCGCGAGCAAGAGCTGCAGCCACGGCGACCAGGTCGCAGGAATCAGGCCATGGAGCGGCTTACCTGGTAGGACATCGCTCATCGCGTACACGAACAGTGGCAGCGTCAGCACCGCGCTGACGCGGAACCGGCGAGTCATGTCGTCGAGTTCCGACGTGTCCTCCTCCGCGCCGGCGATCAGCCGGTCGGGCTCCAGTGACATGCCACAGATCGGGCAGCCGGAATCACGGATGTCGCGCACCTGCGGATGCATCGGGCATACGTAAACGACTCCTTCATAGCCCGGCGGGACGAAGTCGTACTGGGTGTCGTCCGCGACGGCGGATACCGCATGCGCGTGACAGTGCGAGTGATCGTGTCCGTGATGCTCGGTCATCGTGCCGTGAGGATCTGCTAACGTTGCTTGCCGGTCAATGGCGAATTACCGCAATAGACGACTCTTGTCAGGAAGACCTCAACCTTCCACCCTGGCAGATGGAATTGGCCAAGCAAATCACGAATGCTGCAGGCGATTTCGCGGACATCCTTCGGTTGTTGTTCTCTGTCGCACAGAAAAAAAGGACCCCATGGGGCCCTTTATGATTTGGGTTGATGGGTGGAATTGAACCGCAAATCCTGACGTGCATCATCAGATCGCAGTGCACGCAACAATCGTATCGCAGCTCACGGTGGGAGTTTCCCCGAGCGGTATCGGATTCGAAAACGGCCCCTCGACGGGGCCGGTTTCGAATCTGGTGGTGATGGGTGGAATTGAAACACCGACCTGCGGGTTATGAGTCCGCCGCTCTAACCATCTGAGCTACATCACCGAGATCGATCGCCGAATGGGAAATCCTCGCGGGCCGCAAATTGTCCGGGTGCGCCGCGATACTGTCAAGGCGATCACCCGCGACTAGAACATGTCCAGATCGTTGGCAAGCACGACGTCGCCGGAGTATTTTTCGCGAATCTCTTGCAGAACGGCTTCCTCGGAAGTGCCCCAGAACAAAACGTGGTACAGGACGAGCAGTTCGGGCTTCACGCGGGTCGCCAGTTCTGCCAGCTCATGGGTCGAGGTGTGATTCGTGCGGTGATACCGCTGCCAGTCTGGCTCACGCGTTTTGAATCCCTCGACCGAATACACTTCGTGGATCAAAATATCCGCGCCTTCCGCATACCGTACCACGGTCTCGCTCGGAGCAGCATCGCCCGAAATGACGACCGTCCTGTCCGGCGTCGTAAACCGGTATCCGAATGCCTGCGGCCAGGTGCCGTGGCGCACGGCAAAGGCCTCGACCCTGACGCGTTCATCAGCAAATATCAAACCTTCTTTTACAACGTGCGCATTGATTTTCCAGCCCGATTTGTTCGCGGGCTCGAGACCATACAGCCGATAGCGGATGTCGGCGTCGTAGGCTTCTAGAACGTGCGCCGCCATCTCCTCGATGCCCTCTGGTCCGTACAGCTCGAGCGGTCGTTCCCGCTCGAGCACCCAGGGCGTCAGTAACAGATCGGGCAGACCTGCCGTATGGTCCGAGTGCAAATGCGTCACGAACGCAATCGCGAGTCTCTTCACCTCGAGTCCCGGCAACGCACCGCCCCAGGCCGGCGACATTGCCGCGGCACGGCGTACGACACCGGGACCGATATCCACTAGATACGGCGTATCGCGAACCACCACCGCGACCGCCGGCCCGGACCGCTCGGGATCCGCATTCGGCGTCCCGGTACCGAGTAACACAACTTTGGTGATGTCCGAAGGTGCGAGTTCCGCCTGCGCCGAGTGCGTGCCTAGCAGGCACACGAGGATCTGGATGGCACAACCAATATCGCGCCGTGACAGACCGAGAATCGTTTTATGCATCGTCACAGCCATTTAGACGTTGAACCGGAAATGCATCACGTCGCCTTCCTGCACGACGTAGTCCTTACCTTCCAGGCGCAGGCGCCCTGCTTCTTTCGCGCCCTGCTCGCCGTTGCCAGCGATGTAGTCTTCGTACCTGATAAC
>JBFHXQ010000258.1:0-4013 GCA_041598895.1 Woeseiaceae bacterium
TCGTTGATCGTCTCCGGCGTCCGGAAGAATTGCACGAAGCGCGCGAGGACTGCGCCGATGTCACCGGAGTTGTCGAGCTGCGCGGTGAAGCCGTAGCGCAGTCTGGATTTCGTGTCCTCGACTTTTTGCAATGGCGCAAGCTCCGTCCGCGCCCGTGCCAGCGTGTCGTTGATCGCACCCTGCACGACCGCGGCATGTTCCGTATCGGTCAACCGCGCCGCGATGATCAGCATGCCCGGATCGATGCGATCGGGAAAGTAAGCAAATAGCTGGTCGACCGTCTGGTCCTCGATCACGAGCTTGCGATAGAGGTCGGAGGATTCAGAAAAATAGATGGAGGACAGCAAGTCAAGTGACGGCATGTCCTTTTGAGTCGGCGCATACGCGGGCCCGCGATAGGCGTTCACGAGCCACGACTGCGTCGGACTGTCCCATGCGATGTGCTCGTATTTCGGCCCCTCGAGCGGCGGCTCGACGGGCACCTCCACACTGTAGTCGCCGCGCTCCCAGTCACCCCAGTGTTTTTCGACCAGCGTGAATGCGGCTTCCGCATCGACGTCGCCAACGAGGATCACGACCGTCTTCTCGGGCCTGTACCACCGGTCGAAAAACACCTTCGAATAATCGAGCTGATTCGGCATCGCGTCGATGTCTTCGATAAATCCCATCGTCGTGTGCTTGTAGGTGTGCTCGGTGTACATGAGGTCGGCTAGGCGCTCGAAAATCTTCTGCATCGGGTTCGAAAAGTTCTTCAGGTACTCTCCCTTGACCGCGAGCGCCTCGGTTCGAAAATCCTCCTCGCTGTAGCTCAGGTTTTTGAAGCGGTCCGCCTCGATCTCGATGACTTTCTCGAGATCGTCCTTCGTGAACGTGATGTGGTAGTTCGTGTAATCCGCGCTTGTGTAGGCATTCTGATCAGCACCGGCGTTTTTCAGAATCGCGTTGTATACCTCGGACGGGTACTTTTCGGTGCCGCGAAACATCATGTGCTCGAAGAAATGAGCAAATCCCGTTTTTCCGGCTTCGATTTCGTTACGCGATCCGGTCTGTACCGGAATCTGGATCGTGACGATATCCGGATAATCGGTTGGCACCACGATGACTCTGAGCCCGTTATCCAGATCGCGCATCAGATAGGGAATATCGAAAATCTTCGCCACGTCGTCCGCCTTGTGCACGGTTGTCAAATCACTCGCCTCCTGGCAGGCGCCTGTCAGCAACCCGGCCAGGATCGCTGCGATCAGTCGTTTCATTATGCTGCTCCAATGCGCTTACAATTCGCCGCAGCCGCTGCAAAGCGGTCAATGGTAATGCTTCCCTCAGGGGTTTACACGTCGACGGCAACGCTCGTGAAGAAACTATTCAGATCAGCGATTTGCATGCTTTATCTCCAGTCGATCCCGGTCCTCGCGGGCGCCGGGACCTTGCTCTATGACGTCGCCGGCTACACATCGACCGCGAACGGGCTGGTCGAGTTCACCGCGCTGGTCATCGACGATGCCGGAAAAATCGCCGCGGTCGGTGATGCCCGTCTGGCGGCAGACTTTCCCGACGCGACAAAGCTGGCCGGCGGCGGCCGCGTCGTGCTTCCCGGTCTGATCGATGCCCATGCGCATCTCTATGGCCTCGGTTTTCTCGGGCTGAGCCTGAGTCTCGTCGGCACGCCCGACCTCGGGGCAGCCCTGGCGTCACTCGAGGCTTATGCAGCCGGGAATCCCCACGCGGAGTGGCTTCAGGGTTTCGGCTGGAACCAGGAGCTCTGGCCGGACGCGCGTTTTCCGACCGCCGGCGACATCGACTCGCGCGTCGACGACCGCCCGGTCGTGCTGGAGCGCGTCGACGGTCACGCGGTCTGGATCAATTCGGCGGCCCTCGCTATCGCGGGTATTGACGACGACACGCCGGATCCCGTGGGCGGCAGAATCGTCCGGAACACAAAAGGGCGCGCAACCGGTATCCTCGTCGATGCAGCGATGGCTCTGGTACAGGACCACGTGCCACCCCCTGACAAGGGCGACTACCGCCGCGCCATCGGCAGAGCGCTGCGCGGCTTGCCCGCGCTCGGCCTCACGGGCGTACACGACGCAGGGGTGAACCTCGCGCAGGCCGAAACGCTGATTGCGATGGGCGAAGACGGTGGCCTGCCGCTGCGTGTCTACGCGATGATCGCCGGTACCGGTGACGACCTGACCGCTATCGGTCGGCCCATCGCCGGCCTCGCCGATGACCGCCTGACGATTGCGTCGGTCAAACTCTACGCGGACGGTGCGCTCGGCAGCCGCGGCGCGGCCCTGCTGGAGCCGTATTCCGACGACGGGGAAAACCGCGGACTTGTGTTCGTCACGCAGCAGGAGCTCGAGAGCCGGATTCAGCACGCAGCCGGACTCGGATTTCAGGTTGCGGTGCACGCAATCGGTGACCGCGGCAACCGCATGGTCCTGGATGCGTTTCAAGCACTGCAAGGTGCCGACCGTTTGGCGCTCAGACATCGCGTGGAACACGCCCAGGTCATCGCGCTGAACGATATCACCCGTTTCGCAGAGCTCGGCGTTATCGCATCGATGCAGCCGATCCACGCGACGAGCGACAAGAACATGGCGGAGGATCGTGTCGGACCCGCGCGCATCCGCGGCGCTTATGCGTGGCGGCGGCTCCTGGACTCCGGCGCGGTGATCGCAGCCGGCTCGGACTTTCCGGTGGAGCCTGCGAACCCGTTTTTCGGGCTGCACGCAGCCGTTACGCGGCAGGACCGCGGCGGTAATCCCGCGGGCGGCTGGTATTCCGACCAGGCGATGAGCCGCGCGGAAGCGCTGCATGCCTTCACCTACGCGGCAGCATATGCTGCGCACATGGAGGACAGGGTCGGCAGTCTCGCCCCCGGCAAATGGGCGGACTTCATCATCGTTGATCGCAACTATTTCGAGATTCCGGCCGCCGAGATCGCTAACATTCGGGTACTCGAAACCTGGCTTGGGGGCGAGCGAGTATTTGTTCGCTCCGCACAGGATCACGGCGCGCGCGGCCGGAATAACCGCCTGTCCCCGACCACACCGGAGTGACCCATGATTGTTGAACAAATCTGGACGGCGAACGCGTATCGCAATTTCAACTACCTGATTGCCTGCCCCGAAACCGGCGACGCGCTCGCGGTCGATCCGCTCGATTACCCGAAATGTCTCGCTGTCGCAAAAGAACGCGGCTGGAGCATCAGCCAGATTCTGAATACGCACGAGCACGGCGACCACACCGGCGGCAATACCGGCCTGGTCAAGGCCACCGGGGCCAAGATCATCGCGCACAAAAATGCCGGGCGTCGAATACCAAACATGGATCGCGGTGTCGGCGCCGGCGACGTCATAAAAATCGGCAAAGCGGTCGAATTGCTGTGTCTCGACACGCCAGGACACACGATGAGCCATATATGCCTGTTGTCGAAAACGGATCAACCGGCATTATTCAGCGGCGACACGTTGTTCAACGCCGGCGCCGGCAACTGCCACAACGGCGGGCACCCGAACGAACTCTACGATACGTTTCACAACCAGCTCGAAAAACTCGCTGTAGAAACGCTCATCTACCCGGGCCATGATTATCTCATCAATAACCTGCGCTTTACCCTCGACCGCGAGCCGGACAATCCGACCGCCGCAGCGATGATCGACCGGTATGAGGCGCAGGATCCGAACGACGCACACATCACGACATTGGCGGAGGAGCGCCAGGTCAACACGTTTTTCCGCCTGGGCAGCCCGTCGGTGATCGCGGGCCTCAGAGAGAAATTTCCGGATATAGGTGCCGCACCGGACGCGCGTACCGTGTTCCTCAAGCTCCGCGAGCTGCGCAACAGCTGGTAGCCCGGATCAGAATCGGTCTGCCCCACAGCGCACACGGACGCGGCGCCAAGGCGTAGCCGGTTCAGTCCATTCGACGGATGCGCGCGGCGAGGCTGCGAAGTTCGGTGGGATCGGTGGCCGGACGTGCCGCCAGCCACAGCCAGTAAAACGCGAGATAGA
>JBFHXQ010000259.1:0-3978 GCA_041598895.1 Woeseiaceae bacterium
ATCGAAGCGCGTGTATTGAAAACCGTGCAGAGTCGAAACTTTTTTCAGTGCATTGGCGTACTCGTTCGCATCCAGCTTGTTCGGCGGAAATGCTGTGAACCAGCGGGCGAGATTGTTGCCTTTCGCCTCCGCTACCGGCCTGCGCATGTCGAGTTTGCGATCGAGTCCTAGCAACCGCACGCGCTTAATTTTCGGCGGCAGCGGCTTACTCCGGAAACTCGGAAGGGCGAGGCCGGCTGCGAGCGCCGCTGAGATGGCGGCCTCGTAAAGACGATCACGGGTTTCGTCTTCATATCCTGCGACATGGATGCCGAGCGTGCCCGCTTTCTGGCGTGTGGCGCTGGCAATGAGTTTGCGTGCTGCCGTCAGCTTCTCGAACGCGTCCGCGTCCGCGGCGATTTTTCCCAGAACAACGAGTGTTTGGCGCTTGTTCGCAAGCCGGGTTTCTGCCGTAGGGATCGAGCCCGCAATGCTTTTTCCAAGCAGCGCTTTCAGCCGGTTGCCCTGTGGTAGCGAACGCCACACGGACGCCGCTGGACGTGTCGGTAGTATCAGCAGCAACTGATCGACGGTGTCGAGCGTTTTGCCCGTCAACCGACCGACCGATTGCGAAACGTCGACTACCACTCTTTCGGGCAGAAGTGATTGCATGGCCGTGGATTTCCTGCGATTGGCTTGACCGAATTCGTGCAAACGCCGAATATGACGCCCCATTGAGCCGTTTGCACTGCGCGGTACTCCGCAGCTGCGATCGTAGCAGGACACCTGGTCGATTTCACGCGTCGGTCGGGCCGGGATCGGAATGGACACTGTATGAGCGATTTCAATCCGTTTGATGATATCGATCCGGTGGAGACGGGAGAATGGCTCGAGTCAATTGATTCGGTCCTGACCGCACACGGTCCCGGGCGCGCACATTTTCTGCTCAACAAGATGATCGATTTTGCGCGCCGCTCCGGCGCGTACTTGCCGTACAGTCCGAACACTGCGTATCTGAATACGATTTCGACCGGACGGCAGCCCGAGTATCCGGGCGATCGCTCGCTGGAACGACGTATCGAGGCATACATCCGCTGGAATGCCATGGCGATGGTCGTGCAGGCGAACCGTATCAGTACCGAATACGGCGGTCATATTTCGAGCTACGCGTCGTCTGCGACGCTCTACGAAGTCGGGTTCAACCATTTCTGGCATGGACCGACCGAAAAGCACGGCGGCGACATGGTGTTCATGCAGGGGCATTCTTCACCCGGTATTTATGCCCGCGCGTATCTGGAGGGACGCCTCAATGAAACGCAGCTGAACAGGTTCCGTCGCGAGGTCGGCGGAGGCGGGCTGTCGTCCTATCCGCACCCCTGGCTGATGCCGGAATTCTGGCAGTTTCCAACGGTCTCGATGGGACTCGGTCCCATGATGGCGATTTACCAGGCGCGCTTCATGCGCTACCTGGAGCATCGCGACATGGTGCCAGGCTCAAGCCGCAAAATCTGGTGTTTTCTCGGCGACGGTGAGATGGACGAGCCCGAGTCGATGGGTGCGATTACGATGCCGGTTCGCGAGGGACTGGACAATCTCATTTTTGTCGTCAACTGCAATTTGCAGCGCCTGGACGGCCCGGTGCGTGGCAACGGGAAGATCATTCAGGAGCTCGAGGCGGCATTCGGGGGTGCGGGCTGGAACGTCATCAAGGTCGTATGGGGATCGCGTTGGGACCCGCTGCTCGCAAAAGACCACAAAGGGCTATTGCGCCAGCTTATGGAGGAAACCGTCGACGGTGAATACCAGACGTACAAGTCGAAAGACGGCGCCTACGTACGCAAGGAATTTTTCGGCAAGCATACCGAGACCGCGGAAATGGTTGCGAACATGTCGGACGAGGAAATCTGGCGGCTTAATCGAGGCGGCCATGATCCGCTAAAGGTGTATGCGGCCTACGATGCCGCAGTGCGGCACACCGGACAGCCGACGATCATTCTTGCGAAGACGGTTAAGGGATTCGGCATGGGAGCGGCCGGCGAGGGACAGAACGTTGCGCACCAGCAAAAGAAACTCGACATCGACGCGCTGAAAACGTTTCGCGACCGCTTCAACATCCCTGTCTCGGATGCGGACATCGAACGCGTGCCGTACTGCAAACCCGATGCCGACAGCGCAGAGCTCGAATACCTGCTGGAGCGGCGCCAGGCGCTGGGAGGTTTTCTGCCGCAGCGACGGACAAAAGCGCCCGCGGTTACGGTGCCCCCGCTGGAGATTTTCAAGACACAGCTCGAAGGCACCGGCGAACGCGAAGCGTCGACGACTATGGCATTCGTGCGAATGCTGTCCGCGCTGGCAAATGACAAGCAGATCGGTTCGCACATCGTGCCGATCGTACCGGACGAGGCGCGGACCTTCGGGATGGAAGGCATGTTCCGGCAGATCGGCATCTATGCCTCGAAGGGACAGCTGTACACGCCCGAGGATGCCGGCGCGCTCATGTACTACCGCGAGGATAAAAAGGGGCAGATTCTCGAGGAAGGCATCAACGAGGCCGGCGCCTTCTGTTCCTGGCTCGCCGCCGGCACAGCCTATTCGAACCACAACGTTCAGATGGTGCCGTTTTACATCTATTACTCGATGTTCGGGTTTCAGCGC
The DNA here is from genome assembly GCA_041598895.1 of Woeseiaceae bacterium. Classification (GTDB taxonomy): domain Bacteria; phylum Pseudomonadota; class Gammaproteobacteria; order Steroidobacterales; family Woeseiaceae; genus UBA1847. The sequence goes on from JBFHXQ010000259.1 coordinate 2,635, forward strand.
ATCGGCGATTTCATCTGGGCGGGCGGCGACCTGCAGTCCAGGGGCTTTCTGATTGGCGGAACGGCCGGTCGCACGACCTTGGCCGGCGAAGGGCTGCAGCACCAGGACGGGCACAGCCTGGTGAGCGCTTCGACCATTCCCAATTGCGTATCGTATGACCCGACCTACGCCTACGAGCTTGCAGTCATTATCCAGGACGGCCTGCGCCGCATGATCGGGGAGCAGGAAAACGTCTTTTATTACATCACCTGCATGAATGAAAACTACATACATCCGGCAATGCCGTCCGGGGTCGAGGACGGCGTGTTGAAGGGCATGTATCTGTTGCACGTCGGCGGCCAGGGCAAGGTGCGTACACAGCTTCTGGGCTCGGGCACGATACTGCGGGAAGTCATGGCCGCCGGTGAGTTGCTCGAAAATGATTTCAACATTCCGACTGACATCTGGTCGGTAACGAGTTTCAATGAGCTGCGTCGTGATGCGCTGGAGGTAGAGCGCTGGAATCAGCTGCATCCGGAAGCAAAACCCCGCAAGTGCTACATCGAGCGCTGTTTTGCAGACCGAGCGGGTCCATACGTCGCCGCGACGGATTACATGAAAATTGTGCCCGACCAGATACAGCGCTGGGTACCAGGACGGTTCATATCGCTGGGGACGGACGGATATGGACGCAGCGACGCCCGCAAGGCCCTGCGCCAGCATTTCGAGGTCGACAAGCGCTACATCGCGGTCACCGCGCTCAAGGCACTCGCAGATGATGGTGTTTTGGATCAGAAAACGGTTGCGGCCGCTATCGCGAAGTACGATATCGATCCCGATCGCGCGGACCCGGTCACGCTCTAGGTTCCGGGGCACGACGTGGCGGAGAAAATCGACATCGTAATCCCCGATCTCGGCGATTTTGCCGATGTCGAGGTCATCGAAGTGCTCGTTGCGGTCGGGGATTCGGTCGCACAGGAAGACGGGCTCATCACCCTGGAAACTGACAAGGCAGCGATGGACGTGCCGGCGCCTGCAAGCGGCATTATCGAGGCGCTCAGCGTTGCGGTTGGTGACAAGGTTTCCGAAGGGGACGTCATCGGGCGTCTGGCGGTCGAGGGTGGTGACACCGTCGCCATGCCTGGGGCCGAATCCGCCGCCGCCGCGGCTCGCGGCAGCGGGGCGGCGCGCGAGCCGGCGAGTGCAGCGACGCCGGTGTCGACACCCTCGACGTCGAGCGCTGTGCGTGACCTCCTGGTGCCCGACCTCGGAGACTTCAGCGACGTCGACATCATCGAGGTCCACGTCGCCGCCGGCGACGACGTGAACGTCGACGATCCGCTCGTTACCCTGGAAACCGACAAA
>JBFHXQ010000260.1:0-3966 GCA_041598895.1 Woeseiaceae bacterium
GACGAGTTTCTCGAGTTCGGCAGCGGACATGCCGGCTGCGTAAAGACCGCCGATTGCCGCGCCCATGCTGGTCCCGGCGATCGCATCCACCGGTACACGCAATCGTTCGAGTTCCTTCAATACGCCGATGTGTGCCGCGCCGCGCGCGCCGCCGCCGCCGAGCACCAGGCCTATGCGCGGCCGCGACGCCTGCCTGTCGTCATCAAGCTCCCGGGCGTCGGCCTCCGCGACGCCGAGTGTGCAGGCGAGGATCAACAGCAGCATGGAAACGAGCCGAGACGGACGGAAAGAGGGATTCATCGGTAACTCTTCTGTGATGGGGGAATCGAAGGACTTCTCGGGGCAGACTGTCGGAGTCGACCACAGACAGCGCGATTATACTGGCGCGCATCCGCGGGGATCGAATGCAAATGCTGAGTCGTCGGCCTCCGGGCCTGACAACGACCGTGCCCGTGGCTCCGCAGCGATCCTGTCGAACTGCTCTCAAAGCATGGCAGCGCAGCTGCTGCAGTGGATTACCATCGGCCATTGCTGCGACGACGCCGAGGACCGGTTCCGTCGTTCACAACAAAAAATACAGTCTTTGCGCGTGCCGTTGCCGACTGTGGAATCTGTTGGCGCGGTACTTTCGGGTAACAATGTCGAGGTCCTTCCGAGCATGCGTTCGGCGAAATTCGGTATTTTCCGCCGCGCGGGCGCGAGCAGCTCGTCGAGTCAGGATATCCGTCGCACAGATTACGATCGAGACTTACCGCAGCACGGCAAATACCCCATAATAGATTTCTGACCGGCAATCCGGCGTATCCGGGTGCGCCCTGAACAAGAACCAGACGGAGCAAACTATGGCCGACGCAGCACCGACGCCGCCCGCGGGCGGTGAAAAAATCACCATCGATGACGGTCGGCTCCGGGTCCCCGACAACCCGATCGTGCCGTTCATCGAAGGTGACGGGACCGGGCCGGATATCTGGCGGGCGACGGTGCGGGTTCTCGACGCGGCGGTCGACAAGGCATACGGCGACGCGCGGCGTATTCACTGGATGGAGATCTACGCCGGCCAAAAATCGAACGACATGTTCGGATCCTGGCTGCCCGATGAAACCGTCGACGCGTGCAGAGAGTACCTCGTTTCGATCAAGGGGCCGCTGACAACGCCGATCGGCGGCGGCATTCGATCGCTCAATGTCGCGCTCCGCCAGCTGCTCGATCTTTACGTCTGTCTGCGGCCGGTGCGCTGGTTTACGGGCGTGCCGTCGCCGGTGCGTGATCCCGGCAGTGTCGACATGGTGATCTTTCGCGAGAACACGGAAGACATCTACGCCGGGATCGAATTCGAGCGCGGCAGCGACGCAAACAAGAAGTTTCTGCAGGTCTTCAAGGAACACTTTCCACAGGAGTTTTCCAAGATCCGCTTCCCGGAGACGTCCGGCATCGGCCTCAAGCCCGTGTCTCAGGAGGGGACCGAGCGGCTGGTTCGCGCGGCCCTCGACTATGCCGTTGCGAATGGCCGCAAGAGCCTGACGTTCGTGCACAAGGGCAACATTATGAAATTTACAGAGGGCGCATTCCGGAACTGGGGATACGAGCTTGCGGAACGTGAGTACGCAGATCAGACCTACACCTGGGATCAATGGGAACGAACGATGGCGGAAAAAGGCAGCGACGCAGCAAACGCCGAACAGGAAGCCGCGCTCGCGGCCGGCAAGATTCTCGTCAAGGATGCGATTGCCGACATCACGCTGCAGCAGGTGCTGACGCGGCCGAAAGAGTTCGATGTCATCGCGACGATGAACCTCAACGGCGACTATCTGTCCGACGCGCTTGCTGCGCAGGTCGGCGGCATCGGTATCGCTCCGGGCGGCAACATCAACTACGAGTCGGGCCATGCAGTGTTCGAAGCGACCCACGGGACCGCGCCGAAGTATGCGAATCTGGATGTGGTCAATCCGGGCTCGCTGGTGCTTTCGGGCGAGATGATGCTGCGCTACATGGGCTGGACGGAAGCCGCCGACACCATCATCAAGGCGATGGACACGACGATCGGACAGAAAACCGTAACCTACGACTTTGCGCGGCTCATGGACGGCGCGACCAAAGTCAAGTGCAGCGAATTCGGCACTGCCATGATCGACAACATGTAGGAACTGCCCCGCACCATGACCGCAACGACAGCGAGCCTCGACACAGCCGAGGCAGCTGCCGCCGATATTGTCGCGCGGTTTATCGCCTACAATGACGAATTTCGTGAAATCACGCGCCGCGCACGCCGTACATTCGAGCAGCGCGGCTGGACGCGCAACCTGCACGATCAGGTCGAGCGTATCGAGCTTTACGATCACTCGGTCGCGATCGCAGTCGAAGACCTCCGCAACGAACTCGGCGACAGCGCGACGTCGCGGGAACTGTGGCATGAAATCCGCGGTCATTACGCGCGACTGATTGCGGATTTCGACGACAGCGAATTCTACAAAACCTTTTTCAGTTCGATTACGCGGCGCGTCTTCGACACGATCGGGGTTGATCCCGATGTCGAATTTATTGCGCTCGACGTTTCACCTACCGAACATCTGCCGGACAGCGCCGAGCTGCGCGGGTATCAAAACCGAGGTACTTTGCGCTGGCTGTTCGATCAGATCCTCGCCGACTATAACTTTGCGGCACCGTATCGCGACATCGATCGCACGGTCCGCTTCATCGGTGCGGAAGTCGAGGCCTACTGCGAATCGCTTCCCGGCCAGCCCGAGGTCGAGCGTGTCGAGATGCTCATTCCGGTGTTTTATCGCTCGACGCGCGCCTATCTGGTCGGTCGAATCATTGCCGGGGACACGATCGCCCCCTTGGTTATTGCGTTGAAGAACACCGACGACGGTATTGTCACCGATGCGGTCATGCTGTCGACTGATGACATCAGCATGCTGTTCAGCTTTACGCGAACCTACTTTCACGCTGACATCGAGCGCGTTGGCGCAACCGTCGGATTCCTGCGTTCGATAATGCCCGGAAAACCCGTCGATGAAATCTATACCGTCCTCGGCCGGGCGAAGCAGGGCAAGACCGAACGCTACAGTGCGTTTTTTCGTCACCTTGAATCGTCTAAGGATCTTTTCGAACGCGCCCGAGGCGACAAGGGCATGGTCATGGAGGTGTTCACGCTGCCGTCCTACGAGCTCGTGTTCAAGGTCATCCGGGATCGCTTTGCCTACCCGAAAACCACCGTCCGTGCGGACGTCATGGCGAAATATCAGCTGGTGTTCAAGCGCGATCGCGTCGGGCGGCTCGTCGACGCTCAGGAGTTTCGGAGGCTACGGTTTCCGCGCGACCGGTTTCAGCCTGATTTGCTCGAGGAGCTCTTGTCCGAGTGCGCGCAAACCTGCCGCATCGAGAACGACGATGTCGTCATCGAGCATCTGTACATCGAACGCCGCCTGACTCCTCTGAACCTGTATCTGCAGGACGCCAGCGAAAGCGAGGCGCGCGCTGCTGCGATCGAGTATGGCCAGGCGATTCGCGATCTCGCAATGAGCGATATTTTCGCAGGCGACCTTCTGCTCAAGAACTTCGGTGTTACGCGCCACGGCCGGGTTATTTTTTACGACTATGACGAGCTGTGCCTCGTCACGGAGTGCAATTTTCGGCGTATGCCGGAAGCAAACGATGATATCGACGAAATGCGCCCCGGCGCCTGGTTCTATGTGGGGCCGCACGACGTGTTTCCGGAGCAGTTCGTCGAATTCCTGGGATTTTCTGCAAATGCTCGGGAAGTGTTCCTGAAGTACCACGGCGACCTGCTGACGCCCGAGTACTGGACGCGTCTCAAAGCACGGCTCGCGGCGGGCGAAGTGCTCGAGGTACTGCCGTACTCGGTGCGTAACTGGACCGAGCACAAAGGCACGAGCCTGGTGCCGGCCTACCGCCCCGACTAAATTGGGGACAGACTAAATTGGGGACATTCCACTTTTATTCGCA
>JBFHXQ010000261.1:0-3952 GCA_041598895.1 Woeseiaceae bacterium
ACCAGGTGCGTCAGCTCGATTATTCGGAGCAGTTTATACGCATGTGGCACTTTTACCTAAGTTATTGTGAAGCGGCCTTCGTGGAACGCGCAATCGGCACTGCCCAATTGGTCGCGGTGCGTCCCTCCGCACGCCGTACGACGATCGCATACTGATCTTGCGGCTCTTTCATCCCGTCGTTTGAACACGCATAATCCCGTCATGCAGGGCATCATTCTACGCACCTTGATTTTCCTGCTCGGCTTATACCTCGCCTCGAGCATCGTTCCGGGTGTACAAATTTCAGGCACCGGCAGCTTCATCTTGGCCGCGCTGCTGCTCGCACTCGTGAACGCATTCGTTCGGCCTATCGCGTTCGTTCTGACTCTGCCGATTACGATCGTGACGCTGGGTCTGTTCCTGCTGGTTCTGAACGCTGCAATGTTCGGGCTGGTTGCCCTGTTACTCGACGATTTCGCGATCAGCGGTTTCTGGTCTGCCGTTTTTGGCGCGCTGATCGTCAGCATTACGAGCACTGTCGCGTCGTGGTTCATCGGTCCGGAAGGTCGCTATGAGATTTTCGTCGTGCGCAAGCGGATGTGAAATCCGCTGCGTCCCTTCAGATGTCCGCCAGCGCACGAAAGCGCCGGTCGTTTCGGAGGTTAATTGAGCATGAGCATCGAGACACGAACGGTCGAGTACGAGCACGACGGCACTATTCTCGAGGGCCTGTTCGCGTGGGATACCGTTGTGTCCGGTGCCCGTCCCGGAGTGCTGGTTTCGCACGCGTGGGCCGGGCGTGGGGATTTCGAAAACGACAAGGCGAAGCAACTCGCTGGCCTTGGATATTCGGCACTGGCGCTCGACCTTTACGGCAAGGGCGTGCGCGGCAGCGGGCCGGAGGAGAACGCGGGGTTGATGCAACCGTTTCTCGATAACCGCCAGATGCTGCAGCAGCGGCTCCTGGTCGCCCTGACCACCTTACGAGCACAGCCCGAGGTCGATGCCGGCAGGACAGCGGCGATAGGTTTCTGCTTCGGCGGTCTTTGCGTCCTCGATATAGCACGCACCGGTGAAGACATTGCGGGTGTCGTGAGTTTTCATGGGCTATTCGGAGCACCGGGCAATACTGAAGGTAATCGCATCAGGGCGAAGGTGCTCGCGCTGCACGGCTGGGACGATCCGATGGCGACCCCCGAACAGGCCATCGGTCTTGCAAGTGAACTGACGAGCATGGGCGCGGATTGGCAGCTGCATGCCTATGGCAATACGCTGCACGCGTTCACGAATCCGGAAGCGAAAGACCGCGAATTTGGTACAGTCTACGATTCGAATGCCGATCGCCGTTCCTGGCTTTCAATGCAGGATTTCCTCAGCGAACTTTTTGCCTGACAGGCGGTCTTTTCGAATTCGGTCGGTTCCGCGCCGGCTTTCTGACTACAAGAGGAACAACGTGATGACGAGGACTGTACTGGTCTTTGCACTGGCGGCGGTGGCGGTCGTTGGCTGCGGCAGAAAGGACACACCGACGGCGGAGACGGACGTGCCGGCGGTAGCCGACTCTGGCGGTCGGAGCACCGCGGCGAAGCAGGCAGCCGAGCTGATTACCGATAGGTACATGCGCGAAATCATTGCGGAACTGTCCGACGATAAATACGGTGGGCGCGGGCCTGGTAGTGATGGCGATGTCGCAGCGCGCGGATATATGGCGGAAAAGCTCGCGGAACTCGGGCTCGAGCCCGGCGCTGCGGACGGCGGTTGGGAACAGCCGTTCGACCTCGTCGGCGTTAACACGATTCCACCGGATACCTGGATGTTCAAAGGACCGGAGGGCGACGCAACGTTCAAACAGTGGGATCAGTTCATGATCAACAGCAACGTCCAGCAGCCGCGCGTCGAAGTGACGGACGCCGAGGTCGTGTTCGTCGGTTACGGTATCCAGGCGCCGGAATATGACTGGGACGATTACAAGAATGTCGACGTGACGGGCAAAGTCGTCATCGTCATGAATAACGATCCGGATTGGGATCCGGACCTGTTCGCGGGCGAGACGCGGCTCTGGTATGGCCGCTGGGATTACAAATACCTGACGGCTGCAGAGAACGGTGCCGCCGGGGCAATCATCATCCATACGACCCCGTCTGCAGGGTATCCGTTCCAGGTGTTGCAGACCTCGAACACGGGTGTGCAGTTCGAACTGCCCGCCGGTGACGAGCCCCGCAATCAGTTCAAGGCGTGGATGACCGAAGCCGCAGTCAAGGAGCTCGCCGCGCTGGCGGGGAAGGATCTCGACGCCCTGCGAGAGGCGGCCTACAATCGCAATTTCCAACCCGTGCATCTCGGGATTACAACGTCCGTTGCGATGGACGTCGAAATCGAGCGCGCGCAATCGGCGAATGTGCTCGGATTGATTCCCGGCAGTGACCCGGCGAAAAACGGCGAAGCCGTCATATACAGTGCGCATCACGACCATCTCGGTATTGGTCCAGCAAACGACGCAGGCGACACGATCTACAATGGCGCGCGGGACAATGCCACCGGTATCGCCATGCTGCTTGCGATTGCAAGAGCAATGCAGGCGCTGCCCGAAGCCCCCCGACGGTCGATAGTAATTGCTTTCGTCGGCGCGGAAGAGCAGGGGCTGCTTGGCTCGAAATGGTACGCCGAGAATCCGACGTTCGCCGCGGGGAGGATTGCAGCGAATATCAACTTAGACAGCGCCAACATATGGGGACGGACCCGAGACGTCACATTTGTCGGGTTCGGCAAGTCGTCGCTCGATCAGGTCATCACGGCCGCTGCGGCTGAACAGGGCCGTGTCGTCCGGCCCGATCAGTATCCTGACAAAGGCTATTTTTATCGATCCGATCAGTTCAATTTCGCAAAAATCGGCGTACCTGCAGCCTATCTGGACCCCGGTACCGACTACGTCGGTCGGCCGCCGGAGTGGGGTCGGGAACAGCAGGACGCCTATACGAAGAACGATTACCATCAGCCGTCCGACGAATACGATCCGAGCTGGAATCTCGAGGGCATGATCGAGGATGCGCAGCTCGGTTACTGGGCGGGCCTCGCTATTGCTGATGCCGATGAAATGCCGCGCTGGAATCCCGGCGACGAGTTCGAGGCTGCGCGCGAGAAAGCTCTGGCGGCGCTCGCGGAGTAAGCTCTCCCGCCTGTTGCGCGCCTATCCGGCGCGCGCGATGAGAACGTCGCAGTGCAGGTGATCCGTGACGCGCTCGGCGGTGTTGCCGAGCATGCGGCGCTTGCGCTGGCTGCGTGACAGCGCACCCATCACGACCAGATCTGCGCCCTGTGCGCGGGCGAATGTCGGCAGAATTTCGTGCGTCCGTCCGGGCAGCTGGTGGACGTCGGCAGCGGGGATTTCGTTCCGCGCGGCGAGCCTGTCCAGTTTCTCCCGGTGCTCGTCGCGCATTTTTTGCTCGAGTTCGTCGATCGGCAGCTTCTCGGGCTTGAATGACAGCATGGCGTGGGAACCGATCTCTACGAGCCGCTGGTAGGTGTGCAGCAGTACGAGCTTGCCACCGGAATGCCCCGCAACCGACCTACCGATATCGACGATGCGCTGGTCGAGCGAAGCCTCCTCGTCTTCGCGATGCGTCGGATCGACGGCCGCGATAATGACGGGGTGTTCCTGCCATGCATGCTGCTTAACGAGCCACAGCGGGTAATCGAGACTCCGCATCAGCTCCCAGTCGGTAAACGTGAATATCGCACGCTCTGCAGGGCTGTGGTACTGCGTCCCCTTGATGACAAATTCGGGATTCAGCTCTCGCGCCTTTTCGACAACTGCGTCTGCTGCCGGTCGATCATGACTCACCGATGTGCTGACATCGACGCCGCGGTCGCTCGCGACGTCGGCAAGATTCTGCATCGTCTCATCCTGAGCGCCGTGTACCCGTTCGGCGAGGCGCTTTGTTTCACTCGATACGAGAAAACGATCGCGCAGGAT
>JBFHXQ010000262.1:0-3940 GCA_041598895.1 Woeseiaceae bacterium
GGATTCGAGCTTGCCGACAAAATTACCTATCTGGACCGTAAACCAGACATTCCCCTGCGCGTCGAAAACGAGCGTATGCGGATCGCGCGCAGCCTCATCTGGCATCGGGAATTTACGAATATTCCCGGTCTGCGGGTCCAGGCAGCCGACATGCGACTTCAGATTCCCCGCATACCAAACCTTCGCGTCCGCGCCGTTACCCGCAACGATGACGTTGTGAGGGCCGGTTCCGTCATCCAGATCGAAGCGCGTGAATTCGCCGCTGGCGGGATCGAGGTGTGCAACGTAATGATCGCGCTGACCGACGAACCAGACGCGGCCCGACGGTTCGACGTAGGGATCACGAGGCCGGGATTTTTCCCAGGGCACTTTCCATTCGCGGATGTCGACGGTGTCGGCGGCCGCATCGGGCGCGAGCCACAGCGCAGTGGCAAAGCCGCCGATTAACGCCATAGTCAGACGCATCGCAGGGTTCCTGAACGGCAGTTACAACCCGATGTTAGTCGGCGGGCGAGCAGGCTGCGTGCTAACGAGTCGCACGCGTTGAGCGATTCGGCCGGTAATTGACCAGCGGTGCAGGGTGCTGCAGCCCGAATCGGCGTGCGCCGTTGGTCGAGGCCGCAGCCGTGGCTGGTCGAACAACCGGTCGGGGTGACGATGCGAACGCATCGGCCAATGCGCCGCTGCGAGCGTCGAGTTTCCTGATGATCCTGCGAAACATCAGCATCTCTTCATCCGACAGATCTTCGAACAGGCTTGCCTGGATCTCGAGTGCCAGTGGCGCAACCTGGGTGTACAGGGCGGATCCTTCGGTGGACAGATTCAGCACGGAACGGCGCCGGTCCTCTGTGTCCAGGTCTCTTACGACGTAGCCGACGTCCATCAGTTTCGTTACCGCGCGGCTTACCGCGACGGTATCCATTTGTGCGAGCCGGGCGACGGCGACAGCCGATAAACCGGGGGCCTCATGGATGATCGCAAGCACCTTCCACTCGGGGATCGAGATGCCAAATCGCTCCTCGAACACCGCCGCAACCGAGCGCATGATCGTATGCGTAAGCGTGGCCATCTGGCACGGGGCGTAGGAATGCAGGTCGAATTTTTCGGTCGTGGCGGTCATGTTGATATCCCCTCGATTAGCGCCGCGAAACGCGTCTGGGGCCTGCCGGTCAGGCGCCTGGTGACGGCCGTCCGCGGTTACAACAATTGCGATGGAAATGATCCTAATTCACACTATTGGTTATAGAAATTGAAAAATTAACCCTCTAATATGACGAAATGGTTATTGAAATACCGGGTCTCTCGACGAAACAACAACTTGGCCGCATACGCCATCGCCATCTGAACTGCTTTCTGGAGGCCGCACGTTCCCGCAAGATCAGCACGGCGGCCTACAACCTGAATATCAGCCAGCCAGCGGCATCGAAAACGCTTGCAGAACTCGAGCAGATTCTCGATACGCGGCTGTTTGTGCGCGGCGGGCGCGGCGGTCTGAAGCTGACGCCGGAGGGGCGCGTTTTCCTGCGATTCGCGGGTGCCAGCATTGCGGCGCTGCGCGAGGGACTGGACGGCATCGCGCAGACGCGCATGCAGGATGCATCGCTCCTGATGGTCGGTGCCCTGGCTGGTGTTGCAGCGCATTTTATGCCGCGAGTCGTCAGGGAATTTCGCGCAACGCACGCGACGACGCTGCGAATCATTACCGCCGCGAACAGCATCATGCTGGATCAGCTGCGCCTCGGCGAACTCGATCTTGTGGTAGGGCGTCTCGCGCGCCCGAAGGACATGCAGGGGCTGTCCTTCACGCACCTTTATTCCGAGCCGCTCGTGTTCGTCGTTCGGCCAGGTCATCCATGCGCCGATGACGAGATTTTCGATCTGTCCCGGCTCGAACAGATGACTCTGCTGATGCCGACCGCAGACGGCGTCATGCGACCCGTCATCGAAAGATTCCTCATTGCGCACGGCGTGGGGCCGTTATCGAACAAAATCGAGACCCGTTCACCGGACTTTTGTCGGCAGTATGTGCTCGAGTCGGACGCAGTCTGGATGATCTCGCGTGGCGTCGTCATCCATGACATCAAGGACGGCCAGTTGCGGGTACTGAACATTGACACGAGTGACACACAAGGCCCGGTGGGCCTGACGTTACGCGCGGATACGCACCCGTCGCCGACGCTGAGAATGATGATGGACACGATAGAACGCGTTGCACACGAATATGCACTCACCTGAAACATTTCACGGTTTGGCGCCGGCGCTTCTATACTCTTAGCGAAATTTCGTTCGACCGGATGCGTGGATCGACGGTGACCCGCAGGAGCGCAGCATGCGTCGCAGCGCAAATTTGAAAGTCGTATTTTTGTTCCTGTCGTGCTGGGCGTGCCTTGCGGCACGTGCGGAACCGGTTTCCGAGCCGTTCGATCTTCTGCTTGGTGACGTGTCCCTGAACAAGCTCCCGTTCGTGCTTGCGCTGGATACGGGAATCTACGCCCGGCACGGCCTCGACGTTCGACCCCGATTTTCACGGGGTTCGGTGAACATCATTCGCAGGAGCGGCGTCGATGTTCGCGAAGAGTACATCTGGCAGGGTGACGGCAACGCGCCTGTCAAAATCGGCGGTGCCGCGCCGACGATCGTGCGCCTTACGACGCGTGCCGCGTCCTGGGATCCGGTAATTCTCGGCTCGACGCACACACGGTCCCGCTGGCGCATTGTCGGCCGCGCGACCATCGACGGCGTCGACGAATTGAAAGGCAGGCGCATCGGTTATTCGGGAGTGGGCGCCGTCACGCATTTTATGGCGATCAGTTTCGCACAACATATGGGCTGGGATCCCCGCTTCGACTGGTCGATGCTGGGCGATGCGCTGGGCGTCGATGCGCTCAAGCATGGACACGTGGATGCGATCATCGGGCCGGAGCTGCACGCCACGATGGCAGTTGACGCCGGTTTCAAAATCGTGGCGGACCTCGGTGACTATGATTTGCCGGTGGCCGGCTCTTCGTTCCTGTTTGATCGTGACTGGCTTGCCGCGAACCCGGATGCGGCGCGGCGTTTCATGATGAGCGCGGTCGATGCGATCGCTATGCTGAAAAATGACAAAGCGGCTGCATTCGCCAGTATACGCAAATGGTTTCTCATCACCGACACTGACCTGCTCGAATTTTTTTACGCCGAAGCAAAAAAACTTCCAAGCAAACCGTATCCGCCTTACGCCGGGATCCGCAAGGTCATGGAGATCTACGACAGTCGCGAAATGCGCCGGTATACGCCTGACTACTTTTACGATGACAGTTTCATCAGGGAACTCGACAACAGCGGGTACATAGACCGTCTTTATAAGCAGCAGGCGGAGTAAGGAATCGCTGCCGGCGCAAATATGTCAGCTGCTAATCGATCGGCCCCTCCGGGTAATGTTTGGAAATCACGAGGTTCGGTGCCTATGGAATTCACTTGCAACAAAGCGGGCTTTGCTTCGCTGCTGATGATGATCGCTGTGTGGCCGCTGCTCGGGCAGCCCGCACATGCGGCGAACGTGCCGGATCGGCTGGTCTCTTATGCGGACCTGGTCCTCTACAACGGTCGAGTCCTGATCGTCGATGCGAAGTTCTCAGTCGTCAAAGCGATCGCGGTGCGGGATGGCAAGGTGCTTGCCGTTGGTGCGGACAAGGACATGCTTGCGCTGGCCGGCCCCGAGACGGAGCGTGTCGACCTCGCAGGCCGTACCGTAACGCCGGGCTATATATACAACGACGGCGACAATGCGGTACCCGGCGGCGATATTTACAAGGACACCATGGTCGGCGGCTGGCTGTCCGGCCGCATCGACGGCGACGAGATGGAGGTGCTGCTGAGCTCGATCGACGACGTCCTCGACAAGGCCGCGCCGGCCGAGCCGGTGTTCGTCAACATGCCGAAAAACTTTCCTCACGAGGCC
>JBFHXQ010000263.1:0-3914 GCA_041598895.1 Woeseiaceae bacterium
ATCTTCGCGTCGCTGACGATGTCCACATTCGCCCGCAGGCGAAACATCTGTGTCGGGTCGATATCGATTCGAATCAGATCGATCGTCGGCCGCCCTTTCTGCCAGTGGAATGCCGGCAATTCGAGTCGGGTTCCGATGCCGATCATCAAATCGGTGTCGCGCCACAGGCTGGCACCGGCAATACAGTTGAAACCAAATGGCGATTCATCGCTGACGATGCCGCGGCCGCCGCGAAAGGACACGACCGGTGCCTGGATCGTCCTGGCCAGTTCCAGGATTTCCGCACCGGCTTCTACGGCGCCGCTGCCGACCATGATCATCGGTCTTTCGGCCTTTCCAATGATTTTAGCCGCTTCCCCGATCTTGTCGGGGTCCGGGCTGAACGCCGTGATCTGCGATCCCGCATACGCCCTGTCGATGCTGCCACGCATGTCGAGCACGTCCCCTGGAACCTCGATCGCGACCGGTTGTGCGCGTCCGCTGCGAAGCTGCTTGAAAACCTCGAACATGACCGACGGCGCCTCGGCGGGGTGATTGATGCGTGCCGCCCATTTGGTGAGCGTGCGCAGGATCGCCAGTTGGTCGGGTATCTCGTGCAGCATGCCGTGGCCCCTGCCGATGAATTCGACGGGTATCTGACCGGTGAGACAAAGCACCGGAGCGTTGTGCGCCGTACATAGCGCGGCGGTCGTGTTCAGGACACCGGGACCGGGTACCACGGTGTACACACCGACTTTGCCCGTCGACTTGGCATAGCCGAACGCCATGTACGCGGCGCCTTGCTCGTGGCGACTGCCGATGTAACGCAGCTCATCGCTCCGTCGGCGCAGCGCCTCGAACAACGCGTAGGTTTGTGCCCCGGGCAAGCCAAAGATTGTGTCAACATCGTGTGCAATCAATGCATCGACGATCGAGTCTGCGCAGGTGCTGTGTTCGGTCATCCCATTGTCTTATTAATGTGACGGGCCACAGGTGATGACACCCGCCGACTGCAGTTTCCTGAGCTGCGCAGGGCCGTATCCGGCCTGGCGGAGGACAGATTCGGTGTGTTCGCCATATTTCGGTGCAAACGGCAGATCGGCGAGCACTCCATTTGTTTCCGTCGCCAGCGGCTGCATGTGAATGGTCCTGCCATCCGGTGCCGTCGTGGTTGTCAACTTGTCTTTGAGCGCCTCGAGATGTCGAACCTGTTCAATCGAGTTGATCACTGCGTGCGGTATCCGCGCGATCGTGAATTCCCTGGCAAGTTCTGCCGTCGTATGTCGGGCTGTGATTCTCCCGATATCCCGGTAGCACTCCCGCCGCTCCGCCAGCCTGCCGTTATTGGTGACGCGCACGTCGTTGGCAATGCCAACAAACTTGGGGATGGCGGTAAACCGGCTCCACTGCTGGTCGCTGCCAATGGCTATGTAGATGAAGCCGTCGCTGGTTTCGTAGACGCTGGTTGGTATGAACTTGCGATGCTCGTTACCGCAACGCGTGATTTCCGAGTAGTCACAATCGAAATCCAGCAACGGCAGGGTCGTGATCAGCCACGAGGCCGCTGCCTGCAACATCGAGACGTTGATTTGCTTGCCGGCGCCGCTCTCGGCTTTCTCCGCCAGCGCAAGGCAGACACCTGCGAATACCTCGTCTCCGGCCTTGAGATCGATTACCGGGACGCCGGACAAGGTCGGCGGCCCATCCTCGAAACCGGTGAGTTCCATGTATCCAGCCATTGCCTGTATCGCCGGGTCATAACCCGGCACGTTCGGATAGTCGGGACCCATGGCTGAAATACCGGCCCAGATGAGGTCCGGCTTGATCGAACTCAGGGTCGGGTAATCGATGCCGAGCACCTCGTAGCGACCGGGCAGGGTATTGCAGCAGAAAATATCAACGCCAAGCTTGCGGATCAGCTCGTGCAGAACGTCGCGGCCGGCGGCTTCCTTGAGGTTGAGCGCGATAGCTTCCTTGCCGACGTTCGGCGCGATGAAGTAACTGTGTCGATCCTTATCGGCGACCAGTGCGCCGATGTGACGGTTTGGATCGCCCGGCAGGCCCGATCTTGCCGGGGTTGCCTCGATGCGTATGACACGCCAGCCGAGTTGCGCGAAGCGCAAGGTCGCATACGGCATCGCCAGTGCCTGCTCGAGTGACAGAACGGTCTGGCGTTTCATCGAGCTTCATGCAGCGCCCGCGCGACTTTTTCCGGCACCATCGGCGGCGCCAAAAAACGAATGCCGATGGCGTTATAGACGGCATTGGCGACTGCCGGCGCGGTGACGATTGCGGGCAGCTCTGCGATGCCTTTGGCACCCAATGGCCCCTCCGGACACATGCTCTCGATGAAGTGAGGGACTATCTCCGGCATTTCGGGTGCCGTCATGACTTTGTAATCGCGGAAGCAGGGATTCAGAACCTTGCCTTCCCTGAACTGCAGTTGTTCGCTGAGCGCGTAGCCGAGGCCAATGGCGATACCGCCTTCGATCTGGCCCTCGAGACCGATCCTGTTGATCACGCGCCCGACGTCCTGCACGGCGGTAATCCTCTGCACTCGGATTTCGCCGGTTTCCGTGTCGACCTCGACTTCGGCAACGTAGGCGGCCCAGGCCCAGGAGGCGGAAAGGTCGCCCATGTGGTGTTCGTCTTCGGCCTCGCTCGGCGGTTCATAGTAGTCGGTCACCATCACGAGCTCGGCATCATCTTTGAAATGCATGCTGCGCAGCAGCTTGTCGAGCTTTACGACGACGGCGCCGCTGTGCGCCTTCACGACGTGACCATTGCGCAGGTCAAGGTCGGCCGCGGACTGGCCCGACATGGTAGCGGCGGCATCCAGAATTTGCCTGCGTGCTGCACGCGCCGCGCGCAATGCGGAATTGCCGGCGATGAATGTCGTGCGGCTGGCATGCACGCCGACATCCCATGGTCCGATGGCCGAGTCATTGTTGACGATCGTGATGTCGCCGATCGGCACGCCGAGTTCCTCGTTGATGATCTGGCACAGCACGGCATCGATGCCCTGGCCGATCTCCGAGGCGCCGGTGATCAATGTCGCCCGGGCAAAGTCGTCGAGCTTCAGTATGCTGCCGCAGCCGTCGCTCTTGTGAATCTTGGCGCCACCCGCGTTGTGAATCGACGAGGCGATGCCGATGCCCCGCTTGACGCGGCCTCCTTGACTGCGCTGAGCGGCATAGGCCGCGTGTTTTTCAAGAAAACCGCTCTTGGACGCCGCGAGCTCGATGCAGTCCGCCAGCGTGCAGTCCCGCAGCACGGCTTTCTGTGGCGTAACTTCGCCTGGCGCCTGTGCATTCTTGAGACAAAAAGCGATCGGATCCATGTCGAGCGCTTCGGCCAGCATATCCATCTGCGTCGCGGTGCAGTAGGTGGCCTGCACATTGCCGTATCCGCGGAATGCACCGGCGTAAGGGTGATTCGTGTATACGGCCTGCGCGTGGAACCTGACGTTCGGTACCCGGAAGTGTCCGGCAATTGTCCGCATCATAATGACTGGCACGGTGGGTCCCCACGACGTATAGGCGCCGTTATTGAGCAGACAATCCGCGTCGCGGAAGGTGAGCGTGCCGTCTTTGTTAACGCCGGTGCGCAAACGTACTTCCACAGGCTGGCGGGTCGGCGAGTTGATGAATTCTTCCTCCCGGGAGAATGTCAACTTGACGGGACGTTGGGTCGCTTTTGCCAGCAGCGCACAGATCGGTTCGAAAGGATAGACGTCGAGTTTCGAGCCGAAAGCCCCGCCGACGGGTGGCTGAATAACACGAATGTCCCCGGGGTGAATACCGAGCGCGGGAGCAAGGTCCATCTTGTAGTTGTACGGATACTGGGTCTGGGTATAGATCGTCAGTTTGCCGTTCGCATCGTAATCGGCGATGACACAGCTCGTTCCCATGCAGCAATGAGTCACGTACGGCAAC
>JBFHXQ010000264.1:0-3910 GCA_041598895.1 Woeseiaceae bacterium
CTGCTATTTCCAGAGTTTTGCCGACGTCACGTGGGCGAACGACTTCGAATCGATTGCGCGCATGTATCGCCTGTATCGCGACACTATGGATTACTGGCAGCGGGTCCTTCCGGACGGCCGGATCGTTAACGTGCACTACGAAGCGCTCGTCGACGACCCCAACCGGGAAGGACGGCGCATGATCGACGCCTGCGGACTTGACTGGGACGACGCGGTTCTGGAGTTCCACCGCGCGCGCAACGTCGTGCGCACGGCCAGCATCGCGCAGGTACGCCAGCCGGTGTACGAGACCGCGAAAGCCCGCTGGACCCGATACGCCGCGCACATAGAATCGCTGGTCGAGGAGCTGGCGCCGTATCTGGAAGACCTCCGGCCGGAGCTCGAAGCCCACGGCATTACCACCGCATCAGGTCGCAGGGGCTGGCTGTCTCGATTTTTTCGCAGCTGACGTCAGGCACGCGGCTGCGGGCGCAGGTCAGGCCGGTTTCTTGGCGCAGGGATAGTGCTTGCGCAGCAGGCCCAACATCAGCTGATTCGCGTGCTCGGGTATCTCCTTGAGCGTCCCGGCATGTGCAGCAAGCTTCTCCACGAGTTCGTCAAGCGTCGTCTCTTTGGGAACGCAGTAGCCGGCGTCGTGATTCTGACCGAACATCGCACGCCCGCGGCTTATGCGTGTACGCGCAGCGCGTTCGCTGAATGTTTCCTTTTTTTCAGCGTCGGTGAGCTTGGCGGTCCGCGACGCAAAAGCGCCACCCATGAAACCATGTATCCACGATCGACACGCCTGACGTCTGACATAGTCGGAACTCGAACATTGTTCGAGCAAGGTGCCCGACGACAACGGTTCGACAGCCAGGGTTGGCGACGCCAGCAGCACCAGAATCGGAATCAGAAACGATTTGCGCATCACTTCGACCTCGTAGCCGTAAATCGCAGAATTGCGTACCCGATTATAGCGCAGGCGAACGATCCGACGAGCAAGCCAAGACGATCGATTCGAGCGTATCCCGCGCCGCCTTCCGCGAACGCCAGACCCGCAATGAATAAGCTCATCGTAAATCCGATTCCGCAAAGAAATCCGACACCCAGGAAGTGCGACCATCGGACGTTCTCGGGCATCCGCGTCAGCCCGCTGAACACGGCAAGCGCCGTGAACAGCATCACGCCTACCGGTTTACCGACTACGAGTCCGAGCGCGATCCCAAGCGGGATCGGCTCGAGAAGCATCGAAAGCGTCAACCCCTGAAGCGAGACGCCCGCATTGGCAAATGCGAAAAGCGGCAAAATACCGTAGGCGACCCACGGATGCAGCGCTTCGATGAGAACGTCCAGCGGAGTCTCATCGTCGCCGTCATCGCCCACAGCCGGGATGAACAATGCGGTAATTACCCCGGCGAGCGTCGCATGAACGCCCGACTTGAGAACGCAAACCCACAGCGCGATACCCAGTAGCACGTAGCCAGCGATAGTCTGCGCGCGCATGCGATTCATGATGATAAGTGCCGTGAGGAACACGGCCGCCGCAATCAGCGAAGCGAATGACAGACCCGACGTGTAAAACAACGCGATCACAACGATAGCGATGAGATCATCCAGAATCGCAAGGGTCATCAAGAAGATTTTCAGCGCAGGGGGCACGCTCGTACCGAGCAGAGCCAATACACCTAGCGCAAATGCGATGTCGGTTGCGGTCGGGACTGCCCATCCTACGACGGCGTGAGGATCGCCGGCATTGAAGGCGATGTAGATCATCGCCGGCACAGCCACGCCGCCGATCGCTCCGGCGGTCGGCAGGATGACCTGACGCAGGTCGGCGAGGTGACCGTGCAGCAGCTCGCGCTTGATCTCGAGACCGATCAGGAAGAAAAAAACCGCCATCAAGCCGTCGTTGACCCACAGGAAAAGAGGCTTCTCGACCTTCAGTGCTCCGAAGCGTATTTCGCCTTCGATATTCAGAAACGCGATATAGAGATCGGTCAGCGGCGAGTTCTTGACGCCCATCGCGAGCAGTGCGGCAGCGACCAGCAGGATTCCGCCGAAACTCTCGGTATGTACGAAACGACCGATCTTCCCGCCGAGCCGATCAAACAAATCGGATTCCTGGACGCTGTTCTGCACGAAAATTCCTCCCAAAAACGTTATTCGATTTCCGCAGCCGATGCGGCACTAATATGCCATCGCCGTCACAAAATCCGAATCCGATGCGCGCAGCTGAGGAGTGGCCGGGTCGCTCTGTGCGCCGATCCACGCCTCGACGTGCTCGCGTAGCGCGCCGAGCGGGATCGTGCCGTTCTCGAGCACGCGGTCGTGAAACTCACGGATGTCAAAGCGCTCGCCGAGCGCGTCTTCCGCCTGACGTCTGAGCGCCAGGATCTCCAGACCGCCGGAATCGTACGCGGTCAGCTGGCCCGGCAATATTGCGATACGGTCGACCATGTCATCGACCTGTGAGGCCGGGAAGCGGCCCGACACGGCCATGAACTCCTCTGCCTGCTCGCGACTCCAGCCGAACAGGTGAATGCCGGGGTCGACGACCATGCCGCGCGCGGGCCAGGCGCGCCGCAGTATCGGCCCGCTCGTCGTCGTGTACAGGCCCATCTCCTCGGCAAGCGCTTCGGAATAGCGCGCCCAGCCTTCGCCGGGGCCCGAGAACCAGGTCAGCCGGGTCACCGGGTGCACGCCGTCGACGGCCTGGAACGTCGCGACCTGCAGGTGGTGGCCCGGCCAGACTTCATGGAACGCGGTTGCCTCCGCGTTGCCGCGCGACTGCTCCTCGGGTTTGAACAGCGGAATTCGATACTCGGCTGGCCGTTCGTCGTTGCCGGGGTTGTAGTGCGCGGAACGCCCGGTGCCCTCCTCGTGCGCGGGAAACGGCACGACCTCCGCGGTCTGCTCCGGCATGCGGCCGACCCAGTTCGGCATCTCAGCGGCCGCACGCGCAACCATGTTTCTGGAGAACTCGAGCAGCTCGTCGCGGCTCGCGAACTTGTCCGCGGGATCGGCTTTCGCCGCCACGAGGATGGCCGCGAAGTCGTCGATGCCGTACGCATCGTTTCCGAGCTCGATGACCTCGGCACGATTTCGTGCCACCGTTTCCTCACCGAGTGCAAACACGTCTGCGCCGGAACGATCGATCGTCGTGTACGCCCTGAGCGACGCCTCATAGCACGCCGCGCCATCGGGATTCGCCGTCACGGACAGCGCTTCGCGCGCTGCCGGCTGGTACTCGTCCCGCAGATAGTCCCGAAAACGCGTCAGCGCGGGCATGATCGACGACTCGACGAGGTCCGCCATGTCGCTCGAAAACTGTGCGTCGTCCGCGCGCTTCCCCGGCGAGTAGTACGGCGACTCTTCGACCGGCAGTGCGAGCATGCCGTCCAGCTGCGCGACGACGCGCGCAACCACGGACTTCGGCGCCGAGTAGCCGGCCTCGATGCCGGTCTTCAGATTGGCGATCTCGCGATCGACGAAAGGCTCGAACTTCGACCAGCGAGCCAGTGCCTCGACGCGCTGCTCCGCCGTCTCCACGGGCTGCAGCTCTGCGACGCGTGAGTAGCCCAGGTGCCAGCCGCCCATCTGACTGACGTTCCACAGCTCGTTTCGACAGATCCGCCGACCGATCGCGTTGGCGAGTTCCTGCTCGAGCAGCACGTACGTGATCCACGCCGGCGTGCCGACCAGCGCGTTGCGGTCGATGGCGGCGATCTCCGCAAAGAACGCGTCTTCGGCGGCGTGCGCCGCGCGCAAAGCGTCAAGCGAATTATCGTACAGACCGTCGTGACGTTCGAGCGCAACCGCAGCGAAGTAGGCCTGCTCGGGCTGCCGTTCGAGCGTCCATGCGTAGTAGCGATCGGCGACGTCATCGACGGCAGAGCTCGGCGGCAATTGCCCGGTCTGCGATTGGCAGGCA
>JBFHXQ010000265.1:0-3861 GCA_041598895.1 Woeseiaceae bacterium
CCGGCTTCAGCGTAAGCGAAATGCACCAGGCCACTGCAGTCGAAACCCTGTGGCGAACTGCCGCCGTACCGATACGGGGTACCAACCTGGCGAACCGCTACCCGCGCTGCGCGTACCCCAACTTGGGTGTATTCACCGGCGTCATCATGGGGCGCGTAAACTGCCCCGGATTTCCGTGCGGACTGGGCGGGTTGCCCGCCGCAGCCGACCAGCGCAGCACGCGTTACGGCGAGCAGCGCGGTACGCAAACGATCGTGCGGGGTCTGGGCTATCATACGCGGCTTCCATTTCGGCACCGAATCCCCATCCTACGTGAAAGCCGCTGAACCGCCCATGAACTGCATCTCAAGTCGGCTGTGCCGTCGCTGCCGCCTCGACATCAGCTTCATTGCCCTGCTTGCCCTGTCGGCCGCCTGCGGCGCGCCAGCGTCCGAATCGTCCGGCGCCAGCGGTGCACTGGCGTACCGTATGCTTTACGACGTCAGCGTGGATCCGGATTCTGCAATCGCACGGGTCGAGGTCAGCCTTGAACAGTCCTCCCACCTGCTTCGGGAGGTTCGCTGGCGTGCAGACCCGGACCGCTTTTCCGGATTTGGTGGCGACGGCAACATCCTCAGCGATGCGGGAGTCGTTACCTGGCTGCCACCGGCGAACGGTGGCTCGCTGTCGTGGGACGTGAACGTCCCTAACGAACGTGCGTCCGGCAGTTTCGATGCCTGGCTGGATCCGGAATGGGGGCTGTTTCGCGCCGAGGACGTCATTCCGAGAGCCGCGACACGAACCCGCAGCGGCGCACACAGCGAGACGCGCCTTAGATTTCGCCTGCCACCGCGCTGGTCGGTCATCACGCAGTATGGCGAGAACGACGGCTATTTCCGAATCGATCATTCAAAGCGCCGTTTCGATCAGCCGACGGGCTGGATCGTCATGGGCGATCTCGGCGTACGCCGGGAATCGATAGCGGACATCAAGGTTGTGGTCGCCGGCCCCGTTGGTGCATCCGTCCGGCGCATGGACATGCTCGCGTTGCTCAACTGGACGCTGCCGGAGCTGGCACGAATTCTTCCAGCCCTGCCTGCGCGACTCACAATCGTGAGTGCCGGCACGCCAATGTGGCGCGGTGGCTTATCGGCGCCGCGATCGCTTTTTATTCACGCAGACCGCCCACTGCTGAGCGAGAACGCTACGAGTACGCTACTTCATGAGGTGCTGCACACGATGCTCGGCATCCGCAGCAGGCCAGGCGACGACTGGATCGATGAAGGGCTCGCAGAGTATTACTCCCTGGAGCTGTTGCGCCGCAGCGGCACGATTACCGGGCGCCGCTACGAAACGGCCCTGTCCGAGCTTCGCGAGTGGTCGAACGATGCCACCGCCCTTTGTGGCCGCGAATCATCCGGTGCCACGACGGCGCTGGCGGTCAGCGTGTTGGCGCAGCTGGATAGGGAGATCCGCCGCCACAGCGCTGATTCGGCCAGCCTCGACGACGTCGTGCGCGCACTGGCACGGCACGATGGCGCGATCGATCTCGCCGACCTGGCCGCCGCCGCGGCTCGGGCGGCCGGCGAAAAAACCGACACGCTGCACGGTTCCGCTCTGCCCGGCTGCCGTAGTATTTCGGCTTCTCATACGATTCGGTAACCATCGTCGCAATGGATCAACGCCACGATCTCGAAGTCGTCCTGCGCGGGCGCACGCCGGTCATCGTCATAGAGACTCGCGACGAGGCACGCATGCTGGAGACGTTGCAGTCCATGGCAATACGTGCCGCGTCCGAGAGCTATCTGCCGCTGTTTCGCTGGACGATCACCGACGGGTTGCAGCGCATCGACATCGAACTCGAACCGCAAACGATGAATGCCGACCCAACGGACGTACTCAAACACATCCGCGCCGTCAACAAACCGGGCGTGTACGTGCTGCTGGATTTTCACCCTTTTCTCAGCGATCCGCTCAACGTGCGACTGATAAAGGACATCTGTATCAACTATCCATCCGTGCCCCGGCAGCTGATACTGATGAGCCATGAGGTGGAGCTCCCGTCAGAGCTGAAACCATTCAGCGCGCGTTTCGATTTGGCGCTGCCAACGGAAAAGGAGCGCCGTGACATCATCGAGCGCGTCGCGGCTGAGTGGAGTCGTGATAACTCGGGCGTCCGTGTGCAGGCAGACGCGAAAGCCTATCGCCTGCTCGTCGAGAATCTGGCGGGCCTGACGCATACCGACACCGAACAGCTGGCGAGAAACGCGATTTATGTGGATGGCGCAATCACGAAGAGCGATCTTCCTGCCGTGATGCAGGCCAAATATGCCTTGATGAATCGAGGTGACGCACTCCAGTACGAATACGATACGGCAAAATTTCAGGACATAGGCGGACTGAAGAAGCTGAAACGCTGGCTCGAACAGCGCAAATCGGCGCTGCTGGGAACCAAGAGCAGCAAGCACCTGGATCCGCCAAAGGGGATTCTGCTGCTTGGTATCCAGGGCTGCGGAAAGAGCCTTGCGGCTAAGGCTACGGCGGGCATTTTCGGCGTCCCGCTGTTGCGTCTGGACTTCGGCACGATCTACAACAAGTACCACGGTGAGACCGAACGCAAGCTGCGGGAGTCACTCGAAACCGCTGACGTAATGTCACCATGCGTACTTTGGATCGACGAGATCGAAAAAGGCATCGCGGGTCGCGGCGGCGAAACCGGCACGTCACAGCGCGTACTCGGGACGTTTTTGACCTGGATGTCGGAACGGAGGTCGCGAACGTTTATCGTCGCTACGGCGAACGACATTTCCGAGCTGCCCCCTGAGCTGGTTCGCAAGGGTCGCTTCGATGAGATCTTTTTTATCGACCTGCCCGATGCCGCGACGCGCGCGACGATCATATCCATTCACCTCGCCAAACGGGAACAGTCGCCGGAGAAGTTTCGGCTCGATGAGATCGTCCGTACGACAGACGGATTCTCGGGCGCGGAGATCGAGCAGGTGATCGTCTCCGCGCTGTATGCGGCGCACGCCCAAGGCAAGGTCGTCGACACGGCACACATAATTTCGGAGGCAGCAGCCACTCGGCCGCTGGCCGTCGTTATGTCTGAACGGGTAGCGGCACTCCGCGCATGGGCGGACGGACGAACCGTGCCCTGCGACTGACTTCGGGCCGGATGTGTCCGTTTCCGGGGCCATGGCCAGACCTCAACGGCAGCATAACGACGCAGGCGGGCAGCCACCAGGCGGCGACCCATGCTACTATTCCGGTGATGGCTAATGACAAGAATAATATCAATGAATTAGTCGCGGAAGATGACGACGATCCGACATCGGAACTCGAGACGCTGACAATACAGCACATGGCGCTCGCGGACCTTCCGGATTCCGAATCCGAGGTCGGCGCACAAACCAGCCATAAGCCGAGCGACGATCTGCCGCCCGATCTGCCCGACGTCGCCGATGCTGAAGCACCCACACACGCCTCAGAAACGATTAATCGCCTGCAGTTCGATATCGAGCAGCTGCGTGCCAAGTGGCTCGGCCTGGAAACAGAAATTCAGGCCCGCGAGGAAATCTCCGACAATCTGATTCGAGAGCTTAAGCGCAACAAGAAAGAACTCGCACAGGTCAAGTCGCAACTTGACGAGAGGGATGCCACCGTCGCAAACCTCGAGACAGCATTACAACAGCGCGACGACGAGCTGCAAACGACACGTGACGACGGCGAGTCAGCCCGTGCGCTGTATGACGAACTCCATTTGCAGTTCAGCGAACTGGAACAGCAGCTAGCAGGGGCCAGAACCGAGATCGACTCATTGAATGCGGCCCTCGAAGAAGCGCATACCGCGGAGGACCGTGCGCGCGAGCACGGCAGCGCAGC
>JBFHXQ010000266.1:0-3859 GCA_041598895.1 Woeseiaceae bacterium
GCCGATGTCGTCGGCAGCACACAGCTCTATGACAAGTTCGGGGACGCAAAGGCGAGTGAAACCGTTGCGCTGTGCCTCGATGTCATGAAAGAGGCGACGTTACAGTTCAACGGCACGGTCATCAAAACCATTGGCGACGAGGTCATGTCGACGTTTCCGAGCGTGGACGAAGCCATGGGCGCGGCAGCTGCCATGCAGGCTCGCATCTCGAGTGACAGCAAGGATCAGAATCGCATTCCAGTGTCGATTCGCATCGGCTGTCACTACGGTCCCGTCGTCAAGGAGCAAAACGACATATTCGGCGCGGCGGTGCACACTGCCAATCGCATGACATCGCAGGCGAAGGCCAGGCAGATCGTCATTTCCGGCTCCACAGTCGAGAAAATGAGCCCCGAGCTCGTCAAGCAGACGCGGCAAATCGATGTTGCTACCGTCAGGGGTCGCATCGACGAAGTCGCACTATATGAGCTGGTCTGGCAGCCTGAGGACGCGACCAGCATGCTGCCGACGATCGAACTACAGGACAAAGACCTGCGTTCGTCGCGTCTGCAGCTCAGTTACCGCAGCCAGAAAGTCGAACTTAGCGATCAGCGAAAAACCATCAATATCGGTCGGGCTGACGACAATGAACTCGTCGTCAAGGGAAATCTGATCTCGCGCATACACGCCAAAGTCGAAATGCGTCGGGGGAAATTCGTGCTGATCGACCAGAGCACGAACGGCACGTTTCTGCAAAACCTGCAGGGCGAGGAGACGTTCGTGCGGCGGGACTGGACCGTTCTAAACGGCGAGGGGATTATCGGTCTGGGGCGCGCGGAGCAGCCTGGCTCGGCGTTGGCGATTCACTACAAGACGGTGTAGACACGGGGACGTTCCGCGACGGAATGTCCGCGCCCGGGCCAGACCGGGCATGTGCGATTCTAAAGAGAACCGTCCTGCCAAGAGGGCCACGCTTGGCGCGAAGTACACGGCTGGCAGCCGCTTCCAGGGTATCCGCAACGCCTACGCGTCGGCGAGCTCTCGTGCCACCCGCTGCTGTTCGTCTAGCAGAGCCTTCGGAACACGGGCGCCGAAGCTGTCGAGGTACTCGCCGAGTGACTGGATTTCGTGGCGCCAGCGATCTCTGTCGAACGTCGTCAGGTGCTCCAGTGTCGCTTTGGAGATATCGAGATCCGACGTATCGATGTCCTCGGGATACGGCAGGTAGCCGATGGGGGTCTCCCGCGCAGCAATACGGCCATCCACCCGGTCGATAATCCAACGCAACACGCGCAGATTTTCGCCGAAGCCGGGCCACATGAATCTGCCATCTTCGTCCTGTCGGAACCAATTGACGTGGAAAATCATCGGCAACGTGTCAGTGCGGTTGGTAAACGAGAGCCAGTGTGACCAGTAGTCCGCAAAGTTGTAGCCGCAGAACGGTTTCATCGCCATCGGGTCGCGGCGCAGCACGCCGACTTCACCGATATTGGCAGCAGTCGTTTCCGAGCCGACGCCCGCTCCGATCAGGACGCCGTGCGTCCAGTCCCTGGCCTGGTATACGAGCGGTACGACATTCTTGCGACGACCTCCGAACAGCAGCGCGGAAATCGGCACGCCCTCCGGCGCCTCCGCGAGCGTCGAAAAGCTCGGATTGTTCTTCGCCGACACCGTGAACCGGGAATTCGGATGTGCCGCGGGACCGTTTGCGGAATCGTACGGGCGTCCCTGCCAGTCAAGTGCCGGCGTGCCCTCCTTCTTGTCCTCCCACCACGGCTCGTTGTCAGCCGTGCGCGCGACGTTCGTAAAAATCGCGTCGTGCATGATCATCTCGAACGCATTCTTGTTCGTCTTGCGATTCGTGCCCGGCACCACCCCGAAATAACCCGATTCTGGGTTGATCGCGCGAAGCTGACCGTTCTCATCGAGGTGCAGCCAGGCGATGTCGTCGCCTAGGGTCCAGATTTTCCATCCCGGCATCGTGTCCGGTGGGATAAGCATCGCGAGATTCGTTTTCCCGCAGGCCGATGGCAGTGCGCACGCGATGTAATGGGTCTCGCCATCCGGATTCTCGACACCGACGATCAGCATGTGCTCCGCCAGCCATCCTTCCTGGCGGGCCTGATAGCTCGCGATGCGCAGCGCATGACACTTTTTGCCGAGCAGTGCATTTCCGCCATAACCCGAGCCGATGCTCTTGATCGAGAGCTCGTCGGGAAAGTGCATGATGAAGCGACGCTCGGGATCGAGGTCGCCGGTCGAATGCAAGCCCTTGACGAAAGAACCCTCGCGCTCGATGCGGGCCAGTGCCGCTGACCCCATTCGCGTCATCAGTTTCATATTCGCGACAACGTAGGGGCTGTCCGTAATCTCGACGCCGCAGCGGGAGTATGGCGAGTCGATCGGGCCCATGCAGTACGGGATGACATACATCGTTCTGCCGCGCATCGCGGCCTCGAACAGCGCATCGACTTTTGCATGCGCTTCAGCCGGTGCCATCCAATTATTGTTGGGCCCCGCATCCTCCCGAGATTCCGTACAGACGAACGTCAGATGCTCGACGCGCGCTACATCGCTCGGGTCCGAAAGATGCAGAAAGCAATTCGGATACGTAGTCCGGTTGAGCGGAATCATCGTGCCGTCCGCAGCCATTGCCTCGACGAGCTCCGCGTACTCGCGGTCGCTGCCGGTGCACCAGCGAATTGCGTCCGGCCGTGTGTGACTCGCGACGTTATCGACCCATTGCTGCAGGTCAGCCAGGCGTGTCGTCATCCGAAAGTCTCGATTATTTTTGGCTTAGTGACATTGCGGGAAGCGTCGGTCGCCACATTATACAGGGCATGGCCCGGCGCGCAGCCCGTAATCGCGCATTATGTCCGTAGACAGCGTTACGGTGAGCGGTGCAGAAACGGGCAGACCGGGTACTGCACCGTGCAGATCGTCCGATCTCGCAGCCTAGTCGCAGGTGATCGGAACGCCGTTGTCGAGGCGGGCCTCGAAACGCATACGCACATCGAATTGCTTGCGAACCTCACCGGTCGCGCGGTTTGCAATAAACCGCCACTCGGCAACTTCAACGAGGTCGCAGACGCCACTGCCCTGGTTCGTTGCAAACGCGATTTGCAGCGTTTGGGTCAGCGAATCGTGCGTTACACTCGACCTGCTCTCGAGAACCGCTTTGCGGGCCTGCGGAAAATACGCGAACTGCCACAGATATTCGGTGAACACGCGAACCGTCTCGGAATCCAGCGGCCGCGCATTGATTAACCCGGCATATCCGTTCAACAGGCTTCTATCGACGCCGTCCCGGTTAGTGTCTCTGCACTTGAATACGCGCCCGTATCCCGGCGAAGTCAGATCGTCAACGTTGCCGACGTCATCGCTGTATGACAGTTCACGAATGAATTCAAAATAGCGAGTGGTTTCGTGAATACCAACGTAATATCCCTGCACGCTCCGAGACGCGTTGTCCGCGTCCTCCCATACCCGCGCGGTTTCGTAGTCGTCCGTGCAGACTTCGTGGGAATGAGATTCGTCGAGGACGTGGTGGACCGTATAGCTGCGGGACGCGTTGCCGGCGCGCTCATCGACGAAAAAGCCGGTGGGGACGCTATATTCCGGATCGTAAATCTTCTG
The DNA here is from genome assembly GCA_041598895.1 of Woeseiaceae bacterium. Lineage (GTDB taxonomy): Bacteria > Pseudomonadota > Gammaproteobacteria > Steroidobacterales > Woeseiaceae > UBA1847. Next base: position 3,616 of record JBFHXQ010000266.1, read on the forward strand.
CAGAACGGCGCTTTTGTCAGGCAGTGCTGCGGCGGCTTCGTCAGGAAGCGGGGCGTCACTCTCGCCGGCTGCACCGCCGCCGCAGGCGGCGAGCGCGAGCGGAATCAATAAGGCTACCGGGATTCTCATCCTTGCTCCGGTCACCTGTCCCCGGCCGTCCGGATCTAGGCTGGACGCGATCCGCTGCCAGCCCGTCCCCGGGGCAGGAACGTCGGCGTTACGCCGCGGCCGCCTGCTTGCGCCA
>JBFHXQ010000267.1:0-3792 GCA_041598895.1 Woeseiaceae bacterium
AAGGAAGGTGTTCGATCGCGATCAGGTGCAGCGATTCGTTGCCGGCGCTGATCTCGAGGCAGGGCTTCTCGAAGGTCGTGACTCGATCATAGATCGGGACGGGATTGTACGTGCCGTACGGGTCGCAGCTGACATCGGCGATCACGGACAGGCGGCGCCCTCGTCTCGACAGCGATTCCAGCGTAACGAACGGCGGCAACGGACTTGCGACCAGCACGCAATTCACGAAGACATCCGCGCCGTTGATCTCCTCGAAAGGCCCACCATGCTGCGTCTCCTCGATATCCCACTCGATCGTTTCGAGCCCGAGTGCGCGCGCCAACTCGACGGCGCCGTTGCCGCTTCGCCCTTTCGCGCCGATCACCATGACGACGGGCCGCGATACGGTTCGCGCGAGTGACGCGGATACGGCCTCGAGGAGACGGTCCTTGGACGGCAGCGATTCGAGTGCGCGGAGCGGTGTCGTGTCGCCCGCCGCCTTGTTCGCCCAGGCCATGACGCCAAGCGCGGCGCCGCAGAAACCGGCCCAGTACCCGAACGCGGCAATACGCCGCCCGTTCTCGTCCGTCAGGTATTCGAGGTCGTACAGGGTTCCGCCGCCCCGAACGAAGCGACGCAGCGTTTCGGCGGCGCCGGCCTGGTGCTTGTAGACATGTGCGAAGTAGATGTGCCGATGCACGAGCGGGAACGTATCGTCGGGCAGCTCTTTCAGTCCCAGTATGAAGGCGTCGTCAGGCGCGTCCGTCCACGTGCCCGGCCCTGCGACATCACAGGACAGAGCCCGATACTCGTCGATCGGAAAAATTCTCTCGGAGCTGTCTTCGACGGTCACACTGAAAGCCGCATCCAGCAGCGAGCCGGCACCCGCAGGTGTCAGGGGCGTGCGCTGCTCTTTGGGCTTCGTTTCAGCCCTCAGCCAGACATGTGGTTTGTGCATAACAAATGGCGTCGCGTAATAAACGGCGGTCGAACCGCAGTTAATGTAATGGTTTGTGTGCTGTCATGAAAGCGGGTACCAAAATAACAGGAAGCGGTTGGTCTTGATTGCAGTCAATCAGACCAATCGGCAAGGAGTTCGGCGCGCGCATTTAACGGCGGGAGGGGTAATTACTTTTGCCCGACCTGTGCTGGAAGCCCAACCCGTGCGAACCCCGATAACTCAGTAGATTGGCGAGGCCGGCAGTGCGTGTGGCAAATAACATTGCAGGTTCTATTTCGGCACGTTGAATAATCTGGCAATCACGTCGGTGGACGCATCCCTGACATCACCGTAACAAGAAAAGCATGCTGCGGATCAGCACAGTGATAATGGCAGCCCGTATTCGAGAACGATTTGCGGAAACGTTTCAGAACGACGCGAGTACATTGACCAGCGCGCCGGCGCGGGTTCGGCCCAGTTACGACGAAACACGGTTTGCGCGATCAATGTTGGCTACGAAGGCAACGGTAGATGCACCGTAACAGCCGCATCGGCGACGTACGACAAATACGATGGCTTTCATTTCTGATCGAGGAGCGCGGGCTGTCGAATGCCTGCGCCCGAACGGTCTCGCCCGGGCCGGTTCGTGAACCGGATGCGTTGCCAGCTACTGCGCGCCCGACTCCGGCTGCCGCCTGAGATGATAGTTGAACGGTTGCCCGAACATCCTCGCGTTGCTTCTGAGGTAATACATGCCCTCAACAATACGCGCGTAACGTACCGGGCCGAGGTCGACGGGCTCGAGTCCCATGCCGGCGACGAGCACTGCGACCGTTTGCTTCGCTCGTTCGTCATTGCCAACGAGCGGCACACTGACTGGGCCACCCGCTGTGGCAGGCTCCGCCATCGTCTCGGCCGACATCGTGTTGAATGCCTTTACGACGAATGCGCGAGGCGCCAACTGCTGCAGGAGCTCGGCATTCGAAGTCTCTCGCGGGTACCATCTGAAGCCGTCCTCGCCTACGACTCGCGGATTGGTCGGGTCGATAATGATTTTCCCGGACAGATCCCCGAGATTCGCCACGACCTCTTCGATGACGTTCCAGGGCACCGCCAGGACGACGATGTCGGCATCGACAGCCGCATCCGCCTGGCTCGTCGCCGCAGCGTTCGCGCCGGTGCGCATGACCAGCTGCCGGACTTTGTCACGGTTCGGATTGCGGGAACCGTATATGACGTCATGACCGAGCGCGGCAAATTCCGGCCCCAGCGCGCCCGCGACCTCGTCCGTGCCAATGATGGCAATGGTCATCGGCGATGCCGGGTCGGCTCCGACGACGCCGCTGACAGCAAAGCTGCAGATCATCGTTGCAACTGCGACGCTGAATTTGGATCGCATGCTTTACACCTCGCTGAAACGTATTGGGACCTGGGGCGATGGGCCAAGCTGCCCGTCTTCCGGATGATAGGCGATTCCGAGTGCCTGCGAGCGACTGCGTCACCAGTCGCGGTCTTCACTCGATCCCGGGCCCGAAACGGTCGCCCTATTCAGCTCGGTGCGCGTGGTGCATACGTTCGGGCCGGCACGTCACGATACAATTTCAAGCGCGTCACGTCACCGCAATCAGAAACGATCCGTGCACAACCGGACTACATAACATGGGAGACATCATCGCGCCTCACGGCAGCCCGCTCAGCGTTGCAATAATCGGCGTGGCCGACCTGCAGGCGTCGCTGCGTTTTTACCGGGATCTCATCGGCTTGACGGCTCACGATCCGGTGACCTGGTCCGGTCGCGGATTCGAAACCTTGTGGAACTTGCCGGCCGGGTCCGCAGCCGATGCGGTTTTTTGCGAGCTGCCGGATTATCCCGTGGGGCGCGTTCTGTTGCTCGATTTCCGTGCCGCAAAGCGACAACAGATTCGGAAAAACGGCACGTCACGGGCTTTCGGACTGGTCAATCTGAATTTCTACACGAACGATATCGTGGCGCACACGGAAAAATTCAAAGCCCGGGGCTTCAGCTTCTGGTCCGAACCGACAGGTTACGCCATGTCGCAAAACGCCGGTGCGCCGGTCGAAGTCGTGTTCGACGGACCTGACACGGTTGCCATCAACCTCGTGGAGCTGGCATCGACCGATCCCGGAACCCGCGTCGGCCAGATGCACGCTTACGTAAAGAATCATGGCCGGACACCAACGGGTCTCACGCCGGTCGTCACCACGTCACACTGCGTCAGGAACATCGACAAGGCCGTTGCATTCCACGAGAAGGTGCTCCGGTGCGGCGTGCTTATCGACGCAATCATGGATCTCGATGCACAGAACCGTTTCCTTAAGCTGCCGGCAGGATCCAGAACCGTCATAAAGTTCATGCAGGGCAACGACATGTTCGGCAAGGTGGCCCTGTCGATGCCGCTGAACTACGACTGTGACGACTTGGTGCCTCGCGCCCACGCGCCAAACGTCGGCTACATCGCCCAGATGTTCGAGGTCGATGACCTCGACCATGCGGAGCAGGCAAGTCGCGACGTGGGCGCTGCAGTGTATTCGCCGAGGGGTCTGTACGACGTGCCGGGACTCGGATCAGTCGACGCGCTCACGGTTCGCAATCCGGGCTCCGCTGCGCTTCAGGTGATCTTCAAGCCGCGAAACTGACGCAAAGGCAGGATGACGGCAGGCTACCCCGTTGCGCCCAAGTAGGCGACACGACCCAATAGGTCAGATAGTTTTCATCCGATCGCGGTGTCCGGTTTGGCGAACGCTTTAGAGCGCAAACGCGAGCAGCGTTGCCGTGCCGAGAAACGAGAAAAAGCCCGCCACATCCGTGACGGTCGTCAGGATAATCGATGACGCCGTCGCCGGATCCTGTC
>JBFHXQ010000268.1:0-3750 GCA_041598895.1 Woeseiaceae bacterium
ACGGCGCCCGGATCGCCAACGCCACCGCAGCGCTCGGCGCGACGCCTGAAACCCTGAGGAGCAGAAAGCTCATCAGCAGCGGCGACACGATGCTCCACCAACCGCCGGCGGCGAGAGCAAAAAGATAGAACGCCCACCAGATGCAGAAATCGCCGAAGTAATTCGGATGACGCGTGTAGCGCCACAGGCCGGCGTCGAGTACGCGCCCGGCGCTGTCTTTACGGCGCTTGAATCGCGCCAGCTGGTAGTCACCAACAGCCTCGAACACGAAGCCCACAAGCCACAAGATGCCTGCCAGGACATCGATCCAGTTCAGCTCCCGACCAGAAGAGATTGCGGGCAGCAATGGCAGTGCAATGACCCAGGCCAGCACGCCTTGCAGTCCGAACACGATGTAAACTGATTTGAAGACGAATCCCGGCTCATTGTTCTTGCGGATTTTCTGGTAACGGTAGTCCTCGGACTCGCCCCAGTTGCGCGCCGTGATATAGATCGACAGACGCAGCGCCCACACCGTAACGAGGGTAAGGACCAGCCAGCCTCGCGGTGATAATGGCTGCGCATCGATGGCGAAGACGATTGCAGCGAGCAGGAAAAAAAGTGACCACAGGCTGTCGACGATGCTGACATTTTGCTTGATCACGCTGATGAACCACGCGCCCACGCCAGCAGCGAGGATGCATAGCAGTGCAATACCGTAGGAATACTCGAACATCAGCATTCCTCCGCGATCCAGTTACGGCGGCGCCCCGGCATACCATCAAGGCTTTCCGACAGCCGCATCAGCACAGGCATCATGACTGCCCAGCCGATCGCCAGAGCAGACAATGCAGCCACCTGATTTGTCAGTACGATGCCGCCGAGTTTCTGACCGGCAAGGTATGTGGCGGGCCCACCGATGAAACCGAGCAATGCAGCTAATCCTGGTTTGCCACGAAGCCAGCGCATGGAAACGTTGAGCGTCGTTGCAAACAGCATCCACATCGTAATGATCCAGTAGGGCGCCAGATATGCGCTGAAAAGTCCGGACGAATAGGTCACCCAGCCCGCGCTGACGAGCATGCTGTCGAATAGCGCGCCGATAAATGCGCAGCAGACGATGAGCAGTGCCTCCTCGAATGGCTGGCGGGCCGCTCGGAAATGAATTCCCAATGCGAGGAGCACGGCCAATGGACCCAGCCACGGCAATTGCTTGGCGCCGCCGAAGACGGAGAAAAACCACGCCACATCAAAAACTAGAATATTTGCCAGCAGCAACATATCAGCGTACTCCCTTCCTGAAACGATAATGGCCGACGTACCACTCGAGTCCTTCGTCGTAAGCGAACAGCTCGGCACAAGCCATGAAGAAAATGCGCCAGCGTTGAAACCACAGCGATGCGTCATCCTTGCCGTAGCACTCCGCCAATACAGGCAATATGTCATTCGCATTGGCGTCCATATTGCCCAGCCATGCATTACAGGTGTGTGCATAATGACTGCCGTTCCAGTGCCAACGCTTTTCGATGTGCAAATCGCCGGCGAACCGTAACGGCAGGTCCGCGCTCGGCATCATGCCGCCGGTGAAAAAATGCCGGCTCATCCAGTCGGTCGGGCCTTTATCGATGAATTCATACGGTGTCGTTCGATGACAGAAAATGTGCATGAAAAAGCGGCCGTCCGGCTCGAGCCATTCGTTGATGCGCCGAAACAGCTCTCCGTAATTGCGCATATGCTCGAACATCTCGACTGACAGGACCCGGTCGAAGCGCTTTTCCGTGGCGAAGTCATTCATGTCGCTCACGATGACCTCGATGTTGTCGAGCGAGCGCTGCCGCGCCTGGTCGACGATGAAGTCGTGTTGCGAATTCGAATTCGAGACGGAAGTGACAGTTGCATTCGGAAAACGCTCGGCAATCCATAACGAAAGCGAGCCCCAACCGCAGCCGAGATCCAGGATTTTCATGCCGTCTTCGACGCCCGCACGACTGACGGTTATGTCGAGCGCCGCAGCTTCGGCCTCCGACAGGTTTTCGACGTCGTTCGGCCAGTAGCAGCAGCTGTACTTCATCTGATCACCCATGACTCGGGCAAAAAATGAAGCGGGCACCTCGTAATGCTGCTCATTCGCGCGATCGGGAACCAGCGCGATCGGCGCGGCGTCCATCATATCGACGAAACGATTCAGGGCATTCGCGGCAAACTCCACGTCACCGGAATGAATTTCCTTTCGTTTTGACTCGAGCAGCCTGCGAATTCCGGCACGGATTACCGTGTCCGGGACCAGACCCGATTCGGTCCAATTGACTGCTTTTTCGGCGATGGCGCTCATTGCGGCCTCCAATTTCAGTTGCGGCGCACTATACAAACGGGCAACGGAGGCAACAATAAGCCGGGCGTGAATGTTACATTCGTTTACAAACTGAAATGTTTTGCCTTTGCGGTGTCAGATACCGAGGGGTAGTCGTACTTCGAAACTCGCACCACGTTCCCCGGTATCTCGCAGGGAGAGACTGCCGCCGTGCGCCTGGGCGACCAGGGTTGCAAGGTACAAACCGAGCCCCGTGCCACCGGAATCCCTCGTTCGTGACGGGTCTGCGCGATAAAACGGTTCGCCGAGATGTTCGGCCTGATCCTGCGACAGGCCGGGACCCCGATCGGTCACAGACATCACGAGCTCGCCGTCGGCGGTCGCAACCCGGAGGTCGATCGGCCCGTCTTCGGGCCTGGAGTATCGAAGGGAGTTGCTGAGGAGATTCTTCAGTAGCAGTGTCATCCTCGCTTCGTCGATGTTTGCGAAGATCGGCGAGGCCGGCAGATCAACACGAATGCGTGCCCTGTCCCGCGAAAAGAAATCGTCGAGTAACTCGTTGATGAGGTCCGCAACCTGGACACGGGTTCGGGCGAGATGGGCGTGGCGGCTGTGCAATCGCTCGGCCTCGAGTAAAGACACGACGATTTTTTCCATTTCCGCGATCTCGACCTTCAGATCTTCGACATGTTCGTCGTCTTCGACAAATTCCAGCGCCAGCCGCATCCTCGACAGCGGCGTGCGCAATTCGTGACTGATGCCGAGCAACAGCGTCCGTTTGGCGTCGAGCATGCTTTCGACGTCTCCTGCCAGACGATTGATATCGGCTGCGAGGTCGCCGAACTGGTCACGCCGGATCGTCGCTATCCGATGGTCGAAATTGCCGCGCCCGATGTGTGCCGCACCCGCGCGAATGTCGCGTATAGGGCGAAACAGCCACTGTACGGCGAGGTAGGCGAGCAACAGGAAAGACAGGCCCATTCCCAGGATCGTCGGCACGAGCGCCGGTCCCTCCGGCACGTCGGAGATTCGGGGAGTCGACACGACGATGTCGTATCCGCCCTGTCGCATTCTCAGGAAGTTGTGATCCTCGAACGCGGCGAAATCGACGCCCGCCAGTTCGTCCGCCCAGGCGGTCGGATCGTCACTGAATCTCGGGCTCGGCGCGAATTCGAGTTGATCGAGCCGCGGGAATGCCGGGTCCGAAGCCCAGTCGACACTCGGACCCAGAATGCGGATGTCGACGGGAACGCGCTGCGTGATCGCGAGAGCACGCTCGATACTCGGCGGCACGCCGATGTCTTCCCGTACGTAGCTCACGTGGAGTGACAAATGGCCGCTGATCAGTCCGCGTATCTCGTCACTGTTATAGAAGCGCTGAATCGCCTTGATCGTGCCGAAGACGAACAGGCCGCTGAGAACAAGGAATACCGCAAACAGCCGAAACGACAGTGAGCGCG
>JBFHXQ010000269.1:0-3713 GCA_041598895.1 Woeseiaceae bacterium
ACCCTGTCGTTTTCGAAAAACACGGTGACCCAGCGCTTGAACGTCGCGTCCTTGCGGCCGACTTTGAGGAAATATACGTAGTCCCAGCGATCATGATGAAAGGCGTCGTCGATCATCGGTGTGCCGAGCAAAAAACGCACCTGGCTGCGCGTCATGCCGATGTCGAGCTGCTCGAGGTCTTCCGCCTTGATGAGATTGCCCTGGGAAATACTGGCACGGTAAACACAGCCGGCATGGACTGTCATGGTCGCGACGAGGCAAATCAATAATGTTCGTCTTAACATGGGTGCTTGGGTTCTGTGTGCGGTTGCCAGGGACGCGCGACCTGCGGCGGCGATTCATCGGCGAAAGGCATCGGGACGCCTAGAGCATGGCCGGCAACTGCGTCATAATAGGCGCGCATCATACCTGCTTGCCGAATCGCAAAACAGCCGTGCGATCGCGGCAGCTACGATCCCAGAGTCGCAGCCCATGGAACAACGTCAGGAACTACGCAAGGCAGGCCTGAAGGTCACGCTGCCGCGACTGAAAATTCTCGAAATACTCGAGGGATCGACGCAGCGTCACCTCAGTGCGGAGGATCTGTACAAGGAATTGCTCGATTCCGGCGAGGACATCGGGCTTGCAACCGTGTATCGCGTCCTTACCCAATTCGAGGCCGCAGGCCTCGTCACCAGGCATAATTTTGAGGGTGGCCACTCAGTTTTCGAACTCGACGACGGCAAGCATCACGACCATATGGTCTGCGTCGAGACCGGCGACGTGATCGAGTTCGTCAACGAGGACATCGAACGCCTGCGGGAGGAAATGGCGGAGAAGCACGGCTATCAGCTCCTCGACCACAATCTCGTCCTTTACGTGAAGCCGAAAGAATCATCCGGCAGCTGAGCGCTGCCGCCCGGCGCCTTCGAGCATTTCCGCTGCGTGTTCGAGCGTCTTCTGAGTAATGTCTACGCCGCCGAGCATCCGCGCGAGTTCCTGGATACGTTCCTCGTGATTGAGGGCGCGGACAATGGTGCGGGTGCTCGAGCCGTCGGTTACTTTGCTGACGCGCAGGTGCTGAGCGGCCAGACTGGCGACCTGCGGCAGGTGCGTTACGCACAGTACCTGACGACGCGCGCCGAGTTCCCGAAGGCGCCTGCCGACCATTTCCGCAACGCGTCCGCCGACACCGCTGTCAACTTCATCGAAAACCATCGTCGGTATCCGGCTGCCGTTGCTCGCGATGACTTGTATAGCAAGGCTCATGCGGGACAATTCGCCGCCGGAGGCAACTCGTGCGAGTGGCATAGTGTCCTGGCCCGGGTTCGCAGAAATCAGGAACTCGATGGCGTCGATACCCCAGGATCGCACTTCGTCATCGGGCAGCCGCCGCACGGCTGCTTCGAATACGCCGCCGGGCATCCCTAGGCCGGCCATTGTTTCAGTGACCGCTGCGGAGAATTTTTCGGCTGCTTTTCGACGTTGCCGCGATAGTGACATAGCGAGCTTGCGAAATTTTGCCTCGGCGGCTGCAGCATCTTGCTCGACTTCTGTCCGGAGTGCCTCGGCGTTGCTGAGCTGTCCCCTTTCTGTCTTGAGTTCCGCGAGCCTCTCCGTCAGCGTGTTGGGAGGTACGCGATGTTTGCGGGCGATGCCCGTAATCGCATCCAGGCGGTCCTCGACCCACTCGCGCCGAGCAGGATCCATGTCAATCGTTCCGGCATAGCGATTCAGCATGTCGACGGCTTCGCTGACCTGGATCTCGGCATGTCTGAGCAGCTCGTGCGCTTCGACCAGTGCGGAATCGATATCGAGAATTCCTTCAACTGCCCGCGAAGCGTCAGCCAGAAGCCCGGTGACGTTGGCGCTATCGTCCTCGGTCAAGGCCAATCCTGCGCGGGTGAGGGCCGCAGCGATGCGTCCACTGTGCCGCAGTTTTTCACGCTCCGTTGACAAGGCCTCGAATTCGCGCGGACCAAGTCCGAGCGACTCGAGTTCCGCAATCTGAAATTCGATGAAGTCCAGGCGAGATGCGCGATCGGCGTCCGCTGCAAGCAGCTGGTTTCGCCGTTCGACGAGGGCTTGCCAACCCTGGTAGAGACCGGTCGTTCGGTCTCGAGTATCGATCAGTCCGCCAAAAAAATCGACGAGATCTCGCTGCGTATTGCGTCGAACCAGAGACTGATGAAAATGCTGGCCATGAATGTCGACCAGCAGATCGCCGAGTAACTTCAACTGCTGCACCGGGACGGCCGTGCCATTAATGTACGCGCGAGAGCGGCCGTCGGCATTTATCACCCGGCGTAACAGGCAATCGCCGTCCTGGTCGAGCGTTTGGTCTTGCAGCCAACGCTGAACCTCCGGCAGTCTCGAAGCGTCGAATGCGGCGCTGAACTCGGCGCGTCGCGCACCGCTCCGCACGAGTTGCGCGCCGCCACGATCGCCGAGTACGAGACCGAGCGCATCGACAAGAATCGATTTGCCGGCGCCAGTCTCGCCGGTCAGTACCGTCATTCCGGCGTCGAAATCAATATCGATGCGGTCGATAATTGCGAAGTCGCGCACGTGAAGATGGTTCAGCATGCCGGGCACCGTGGCCCTTTTTGCGGGTCCCTGAATTGTGCTCCGTGCACTGGCAGATTCCAATCAGCGTGCGCGTTCATCCCGCAACCGGCTGTCTTTGCCCCAGAAAAGCTTGGTACGGAGAATGCTGTAGAAATCGTATCCCGGCGGGTGGATCAGCGTAATTCGATGGTCAGCGGCGCGTATGAACAGTCGATCCTCCGGGTCTATGTCGCCGATGGCATGACCGTCGACATTGACTTCGCCCTTGGTGTTCTCGCGTTCGAGGAGCCGGACTTCGATCGGCTTGTTCGCGGGAATGACGATGGGTCGATCGGACAACGTGTGCGGACAGATCGGCACGACGACGACGGCGTCGAGCTGCGGTTCGATGATTGGGCCGCCGCAGCTCAGCGAATACGCGGTCGATCCCGTTGGTGTTGCTACCACCAGGCCATCGCCGGAGTGAACATTGACGAAACGATCGGCAACGCGAGTTTCAAAATCCAACATGCGCCCGGTTTCGCGCCGCTGCAGCACGACGTCGTTGAAAGCTGTCGCGCAAACGTCTGGTTGATCGCGACGTTCGAGCCGTGCCTCCAGCATCAGGCGTGATTCGCGCGAAAAATCCCCGGCCAGGACGAGATCGACGCTGGCAACCATCTCGTCAGGCGTAATGTCTGCCAGAAAGCCCAATCGGCCGCGATTGATACCCAGAAGCGGAATATCGCCGGCGAAGGCCAGGCCGCCCGCATACAGCATTGTGCCGTCCCCACCGATCGCGATGATGAGGTCAACGTGATCGGTCAGTTCCTTTTCCGGACGGCGCTCGACGGCAACATCGAGTTCCAGGTCATCGGCCGCAAACACGGCTACGCCAGATTTTGTCAAATGTTCGACGAGCACCGTCATCGGTTCAGCGACACGCGGGTCGCTGTGCCGACCTAAAACCGCGATCTTGCGGAAGACCCTCTGTTTGCTGTTGATACGCGAGTACCGATGCGAGTGTTTGTGGGCGGTATCGACTGATTGTTACAAACCCTTGACCGCCCGCCAAGCCGTTGCTAGCGTGTTCCGGGTACCGTAACACAGTCATTTTACTGCGGGTTTCGGTAATCGATTGGAATTTGTGCCAAATGGCTGCTGACGCAAACACGCTGCAACCTGAC
>JBFHXQ010000270.1:0-3678 GCA_041598895.1 Woeseiaceae bacterium
AACGCTATCGCAATCGGGCGATCACGGACATCTTCGAGCCGGGATCGAGTATCAAGCCGCTGATCATCGCCGCGGCCATCGAAAGCGGTCACTATCGGCCGAGCAGCATCATCGATACCGCGCCGGGATTCGTCACGGTCGGCGCGAAGACGATCGAGGACCGGCGCAACCTGGGTCGAGTGAGCCTGACAACGATTCTTGCGCGATCGAGCAACGTCGGCGTAACGAAGCTCGCCATGTCGCTGGAGCCGGAACACCTCTGGCAGACGATGACTCGTTTCGGACTCGGCGAGTTGACGGGCAGCGGCTTTCCGGGCGAATCGGCGGGTCTACTGACGCACTTCAATCACTGGCAGCCGATCAGTCAGGCGACGCTTGCTTACGGTTACGGCGTTTCGATGACACCGCTGCAGCTCGCGCATGCGTACGCGGTCATAGGCAGCGACGGCGCGATGCCGCCGGTATCGCTCGTGGCCGTCGACGATGCCGTCCAGCCGGACCGCGCGCTAAGCCGCAAAACGGCTGTCGCCGTGCGACGCATGCTCGAGGAGGTCATTCGGCCGGGCGGTACCGGCACCAAGGCGGCGGTGCACGGATATCGTATTGCCGGGAAGACCGGCACGGCGTGGAAATTTTCAGCGGGAGGTTATTCGGAAGACAAGTACATCTCGATTTTCGCGGGTCTCGCCCCGGCCAGCGATCCGCGCCTCGCGGCCGTTGTCATCATAGACGAGCCGTCGGGCGAGCTGTACTACGGCAGCGACGTTGCTGCACCGGTATTTGCCGACATCATGTCGGAGTCACTGCGGCTGTTGGCCGTGCCTCCCGATGCGCTGCCCGCGCGCGACGCCGGCAGCACGCTGCAGGCAATGAGTCGATGAGCATGCCGGCGCGGCAGCGACCACTTGCAGCAAACCTGACGGACCTGCTCACGGGGTTCGCTGACGCCCCGCCGATTGCGGTGTACGGAGTCAGAAGCGACAGCCGCAAGATCGCTGAAGGCGACCTGTTCCTTGCCTGCGCCGGTGAACAAAGCCACGGGATCGACTACCTCGAACAGGCCCTTGCCGCAGGTGCCGTCGCGGTTGCCTACGAACCCGGGCTTCCGTATGTCCCTGTGGCTGATACCTCGGTACCGCTGATTCCGGTCGAAAACCTGCGGAGCCGCGTTGGCGAAATCGCGAATCGATTCTTCGGAGATCCGTCGAACGCGCTACGCATTGCCGGCGTCACCGGAACGAATGGCAAGACCACGGTGGCGTGGCTGCTTGCGCAATGCTACGAAAAATCCGGCTTCAGCTGCGGCTACATCGGTACGCTCGGAGCGGGTCTCGGGTCGATCGAGACGCGGGAAGGACTGACCACACCCGCCGCTGATGAATTGCATGGTTTGTTGGCGGGGTTTCGGGACAGCGGCGCCGCCTGTGCGGCCATCGAGGTATCGTCGCACGCGTTGGCGCAGCATCGAATAAACGGCGTTACGTTTCACAGTCTGCTTCTGACGAACCTCAGTCGTGATCATCTCGACTACCACGGGAGCATGCGAAATTATGCGGCGTCGAAGGCGCGACTCTTTACAGATTTCCAGACAACGCATCGCATTATCAACGTCGACACCGATTTCGGTGCAGAACTTGCGGACCGGTTTGGGCGGGATGCGATCAGCGTATCGACGCAACTAACCCGTACCGACAGCAAGATGCGTCACGTTCACGCAGTTGGCACGGCGAGCGGACCGGACGGAATGCGTGTCGCGGTCAGGAGCAGCTGGGGCGAGCGCGACTTTGTACTGCCGCTCGTCGGCGGCTTCAACGTCGCAAATGCGGCCCTGGTCCTTGCGCAGCTGCTCGCTGACGATGTCGAGCTCGGCGATGCCTGCGACGTGCTTGCCCTGACGAGCGCCCCGCCCGGCCGCATGCAACGAGTTCCCTCCGCACAAGCGGCGCCGGCCGTCTACGTCGATTACGCGCACACGCCGGCGGGACTGGACGGCGCCCTTGTGGCGCTCCGGAATCATTGCCGCGGCTCGCTTTGGTGCGTCTTCGGTTGCGGCGGAGACCGTGACGAAGGCAAGCGGCCGCTGATGGGGCGAATTGCAGAGCGCCTGGCCGATCGGGTCGTGGTGACCAGCGATAACCCGCGCAGTGAAGTACCGCAGCGAATCATCGACGACATTATCGCCGGATTCCTCGTGCCAGAGAACGCGACCGTTATCGAAGATCGGGCCGCGGCGATCGGCTGGGCACTCCGCGAGGCAACGGGTGGCGATATGGTGCTGATCGCTGGCAAGGGCCACGAGGCCCACCAGATTATCGGCGACGTCAGGCGGCCTTTTTCCGACTTCGAGGTCGCGAAGCAGAGCCTGGCTGCGCTGCACGGCGCGCCGGGAGTCGCAAGATGATGGGTTGCCTCTCTGAAGCTGCTGCCTCGATGTCCGGCTGTCTGAGCGGTGCCGATCGAGCGTTCGACGGTGTCAGCATTGACACGCGAACGATGTCCGGCGGGGAACTGTTTTTCGCCATTCGCGGCGAAAATTTCGACGGTGCAGAATTCGTGCCGGCCGCCGCCGCGAAAGATGCCGCGGGCGCGGTTGTTGCGGCCATCGTCGAGGCGGACGTCGCCCAGATCGCCGTCGATGACACGAGGTTGGCGCTCGGTCGACTCGGCGCTGCCTGGCGTCTCGAGCAGGCCGCAACGGTGGTGGCTGTAACGGGTAGTAACGGAAAAACGACGCTCAAGGAACTTGCGGCCGAGTGCCTGTCCAGAATTGCACCCACGCTCGCCACGAAAGGCAACTTCAACAACGATATCGGCTTGCCACTGATGCTGCTCGATCTGGACCGGTCACATCGTTACGCAGTTCTCGAGATGGGTGCCAACCATGCCGGAGAGATTGCGTATCTGACCGAACTTGCGCGCCCGGACGTCGTCGTGATTACCAATGCCGGTCCCGCGCACCTCGAAGGATTCGGGTCCATCGACGGGGTCGCACACGCGAAGGCCGAGATTCTGCAGGGTAAAAAGCGCCCGAACTGCGCGATCCTGAACGCGGATGACGCGTATTTCCCGCTCTGGAAATCGTTGGTCGAGGACGTTCGGGTCGTGACGTTCGGGCTCGGCGAGGTCGCGGACGTGCGCGCCACGGACATCGCCGCAACTGCGGATGCGACACGATTCACGATGCACGTGTCCGGACAGAGCGTCGCGATCACGCTGGGTCTTGCCGGATTGCACAACGTGCACAACGCCTGCGCTGCGGCGGCAATTGCTGATGCGCTCGACGTGCCGGCGAACGAGATCGCAGCGGCGCTCGAAAGTGTTCGACCCGTCGCCGGCCGCCTGCAACCGCTCGCGGGGCTGCACGGCGCGACGCTTTTCGACGACAGCTATAACGCGAATCCGCTGTCGGTGAAGGCAGCCGGTGAATTCCTGTCCGCGCTTCCCGGAGAGAGTTGGATCGTGCTCGGCGACATGGCGGAACTCGGCCAGGAAGCGGAGCGCCTGCACCGCCAGCTGGGTGAGTCCCTGCGACTGGTTTCGATCGATCGCGTCTTTGCAACCGGTAATCTGAGTCGACACGCAGTCGAGGCATTCGGTAATGGCGCACACTGGTTCGAGTCGGCGGACGAGCTCGCAGCCGCGATCGCCGGCAGCCTCTCGGAAAACGTGAACGTCCTG
>JBFHXQ010000271.1:0-3664 GCA_041598895.1 Woeseiaceae bacterium
AATCCCGGCGCTCGGCTTCCGGATGCTCTTCCTTATTTTTCTGAGCATCCTGCTGATGATCGTCGACCACCGCTTCAGTCATTTGCAGTCTCTGCGCAAAGTCCTCGACGTGGCGGTATACCCGCTGCAGGTCGTCGTCGACGCACCATTCCGTGTCTGGGGGTGGCTTCGCGATGCCACGGTCACCCGGAGTGAGCTGCGGACAAAACTCGACCTTCTCGAGGATGAACGCATGATTTTGAAAGCGGAGCTGCAGACGCAAGCAGCGCTGCGTGCCGAGAACCAGCGGCTGCGTGACCTGCTCGATGCGCGCGCCCGGGTACGGGATGCGGTCCGGGTTGCGGAAATCATGGCGGTGGACGCCAATCCGTATGGCCACAGCTTCATCATCGATGTCGGCGAGCGCGAAGGCGCATTCAATGGTCAGGCGCTGGTGGATTCACAGGGCGTTATTGGACAGATCATTCGCACGAGCCCGATGTCGTCGCAGGCCATTCTCGTCACTCATCCTAGCCACGCGTTGCCCGTTGAGGTCAATCGCAACGGTCTGCGAACGATCGCCAAGGGGACCGGGCAAATCGACCGGCTCGATTTGCCGTTTCTGCCGAACAGCGCCGATATCACTGCCGGCGACCTGCTCGTCACGTCCGGGCTGGGCGGCGGCTTCCCTGCCGGGTATCCGGTTGCCGTCGTGACGTCGGTAAACCGCATGCCCCAGGAGCCGTTTGCCGATGTCAAGGCAACCCCGGTCGCAGCGCTCAACCAGGTTCGTGAAGTCATGCTGATCTTCCCATCCGAATCTGAAGTGGAGGCCGAATCCGATGGCGACTGACGACATGGACGGGCGTCGGATGCCGGTCATGATCACGATCGTCGTTGCGCTGATTTTGACGGTCGTTCCTCTGCCGGATCGAATTGCCACCCTCAGGCCCGATTGGGTGGTCCTGACCATGTTCTTCTGGGCGATGATGCTGCCCCGACAATGGAGCATCCTGTCGGCATGGACGATCGGATTGATGGTCGACGTTGCACAGGGAACGCTGCTCGGTCAACATGCGCTGGCAATGAGCGTAGTCGTATTTATTACGGTTCGCTTTCATTTGCTGATGCGCGTATTTCCGTTGTCGCAGCTAACACTGACCGTGTTTGCACTGCTTACGCTATACAAGTTCTTGCTGTTCTGGATCAACGGTGTCGCCGGCTATGAGGCACCGCTGATGCGTTACTGGGGGCCTGTACTCAGCGGTACGCTCGTCTGGCCCATCGTGTTTTCCTTTCTTTCCGGCGTGCGCTTCAGGATGCAGCTTCGAGGCTGATGGATATCCTGTCACCGATCAAGGACCACCACCGCGAGCGCCAACTGTTTATCGCCCGGGTCGCGCTGCTCTCTGCAGGCAGCCTGTTGCTGCTGGCCGTCGTCATTGCCCGTCTCGTGCAGCTGCAAGTCCTCGACTACGAAGATTTCGCTGCGCGTTCGCAGGGAAATCGTGTGCGCATCGAACCGGTACCGCCGATACGCGGCTTGATTTTCGATCGCAACGGCCGGGTTCTTGCCGAGAATCTGCCGGCATACCAGCTGGAGATGATTCCCGAGCAGATCGACGACATCGACGACACGCTGGTTCGGCTCGCGGCACTGGGGCTGGTCGCCGCCGAGGATATTCCCCGCTTCAAGGAGTTGAGCCAAACCGGGCCGCGCTTCAAACCGGTCACGCTGAACCTGCAGCTCAGCGACGAACAGATAGCGAGTTTCGCGATCCAGCGACCGCGGTTTCCCGGTGTCGATTTTCAGCCGCGCCTGGTCAGGCATTATCCGCACGGCGAAGCCGTCGCGCACGCCGTCGGATACGTCAGCGCTGTGTCCAGCAGAGACCTGGAACGGCTGGACGCGTCACGTTACACGGGCACGGCGCAGACCGGCAAGACCGGCGTCGAACTCAGCGTCGAATCGACGCTACACGGCTTTCCCGGCTACCGACACGTTGTCACGAATGCCCTGGGGCGCAAGGTACCCGCTGACGCTTCCGACGCCGGCGATGCGCTGCCGGCGGACGCGGCACCGGCACCCGGCAATCACGTCGTTCTGAGTATCGATCTCGACCTGCAGCTGCTCGGGACGGACCTGATGCGGGGCCGGCGCGGTTCCGTCGTCGCGATCGACCCATGGAGCGGCGAAGTTCTCGCGCTTGTCAGCGCACCGGGTTTCGATCCCAACCTGTTCGCGGTCGGCATGAGCGGAACGCAATTTGCGGACCTGCAGAACGATCCTGATCAGCCGCTGTTCAATCGCGCCACGCGCGGCACGTACCCGCCCGGTTCCACGATCAAGCCAATGCTGGCACTCGCCGCGCTCGAGACCGGCGCAACGAACCTGACCCGCACGACAATGTGCCGCGGCTATTTCAGGCTACCAAACACGACGCACCGCTATCGAGACTGGAAGCCGGAGGGTCACGGGGAGGTGGTGCTGCACGATGCCATCGAGCAATCCTGTGACGTCTACTTCTACGAGTTGAGCACCGCGATCGGGATCGATCGTATGCACGACTATCTGGACATGTTCGGGCTCGGACGTGCGAGCGGTGTCGACATTGGCGGCGAGAGCAGCGGTCTCCTGCCGTCCCGGGAGTGGAAGCGCCGCGCGTTTCGCGATCCCGCTGATCAACGCTGGTTCCAGGGGGAAACGGTCATCGCATCGATCGGTCAGGGCTACATGCTCGTGACTCCGCTGCAACTCGCCAGCGCCGCGGCGACGCTCGCGACGCGCGGCCAGCGATTCCGGCCGCACCTCATTACCGCGACCGAAGATGTCATGAGCGGCGCGCGGGAAGTGCATGCCAGTGAGCGCCTGGACGATGTGGCAATTGACAACGACTACTATTGGGGAAACGTCATAGACGCGATGCAGGGCGTCATGCACGGACTGCGCGGAACGGCTCGCGCTGCGGCGGCCGGGGCCGAGTACCGAATGGCGGGCAAGAGCGGCACCGCACAGGTGTTTTCTCTGTCACAGGAGGAGGAATACGACGAAGAGGAAATCGCGGAGCGCTTGCGGGATCACGCCTTGTTCATCGCGTTCGCGCCGGTGGAAAAACCGCAAATCGCAGTCGCAGTCATCGTCGAAAACGGCAGCAGCGGCAGCCGCACCGCGGCACCGATCGCCCGAGCCCTTATGGACCAGTATTTGGGAGCTGCAAGCAATGCGCGCAGATAGTCCCGCGAGATTTGTCGCACAGCGGCCCGCTCCGCTGAACCAGTTCGCGCGCCTGGTACGCCGCCTCAATATCGATACGCCGCTGTTATTCGGTCTTTTACTGATTCTTGGACTGGGACTTGTCGTGCTTTACAGCGCAGTCGGCGAGAATCTGCGCCTGTGGCTGAATCAGCTGGTCAGGCTCGGCGTTGCCCTGCTCGCCATGCTGTTTTTCACCCAGCTGTCACCGGATTTCCTGCGGCGCTGGACCCCGTGGGGATATGTCCTCGGCTGTGTACTGCTGGTCCTGGTCCTCATTGCCGGCGAGGTGGGCCAGGGTGCGCGCCGCTGGCTGGATCTCGGCATCCGATTTCAGCCGTCCGAGATCATGAAGCTCGCAGTGCCGATGATGGCGGCGTGGTATCTGCACGAGCGTCCTGTGCCGCCGCGCCTGCGGCAGGTGTTTGCGCT
>JBFHXQ010000272.1:0-3554 GCA_041598895.1 Woeseiaceae bacterium
ACGCGAATATCTTTCGCATCCTCGAAGAGGTCGGCTTCAACGACGCGACGCCGCACTGCATCGAGGCCTGCACGGCGGTTGGCGCCGTGCTCGGCGACGACGGCCGCCTGCGCATGCCGCGTGTCGTCGTGGAAACCGCGCTTTCGCAAACGCAGCGTAACCTGGTCCTGCATGCGCAGGATCCGGAGCACGATCTGACGCTGGCCGGAGGCCGCGTGCATTTCTCGACCGCCGGCGCTGCGGTCATGATTGCCGACGCGGCGGATCGCAGCTACCGCGAGTCCACGGCCCAGGATCTGTATGACCTGGCGCGCATCGCCGATACCTGCGAGCACATACACATGTTCCAGCGCATGTGCGTCATCCGGGACATTGCCGACAACTACGAGATGGATCTCAACACGGCATACTGTGCCGTTTCCGGCACGCGCAAACATGTCGGCTCGAGCTGGACCCACTACACGCACGTCGAGAAAACGCTGGAGATGCTGCACGTCATCGCGGGCGGCGAGGATGCGTGGCGCGCACGCCCGTTCGTGAGCCAGTCGAACTGTTTCGTCGTCCCGCCGATGAAGTTTGCCGAGGACGCGCTGGACTGCCTGCGCGTCGCGGTCGAGAGCGGCATGCCGGTACTGCTGCTGTCCGCGGGCCAGGCCGGCGCGACGACGCCTCCGTGCCTTGCGGGGGCCGTATCTCAAGCCTGGGCGGAGTGCCTCGGCGGCCTCGTCTATGTCAATGCGATAAAACCGGGTGCGCCGGCGATCCTGGGCGCCTGGCCGTTCGTTTCCGATCTCAGGACCGGCGCGATGAGCGGCGGCTCACCCGAGCAGGGCCTGCTCTCGGCCGCCTGCGCGCAGATGGGCCTGCACTTCGATCTGCCGTTCGGCACGGCCTGCGGCATGACGGATTCGAAGTTGCCGGACTACCAGGCCGGTTCCGAGCGCGCGTACACAGTGCTGCCGCCCGCGCTGTCGGGCGCCAATATCATTTACGAGGCAGCCGGCATGTATGCGAGTCTGCTCGGCGCCTGCCCGGAAAGCCTGTTACTCGACAACGACGTGCTGGGGGCCACACTGCGCGTGACCCGCGGCATCGAAGTCAACGAGAAGACGCTGGGTTTCGACGACATCAGGCACGTCTGCCTGAGCGGCGAGGGCCACTACCTCGGCGCCGGACATACGCTCGAGGTCATGCAGAGCGAGTATATCTATCCGGATTTCGGCGATCGCAGCAGCCCGACGGTCTGGGAGGACACCGGCAAACCGGATCAGGTGCAGCGCGCGATCGAGAGACGGGACGAGATTCTCGGGACGTATTTCCCGAAACACGTCAGCGACGCGACGGACCGGATGATCCGCGAGCGGTTTCCAATCAAGCTGCCACCCGAGTCCATGGGCCGCGCCTGACCAAAAAAGGTGTCAGGTTTATTTTCCTCCGAAAAATAAACCTGACGCCTTTGTTGGGAAAATAAACCTGACACCTTTTTTTATTTAGCTGCGAATGCGGCGATTTTCCGGATCGTACATCGGCCGCAGCGATGCGTCAGCGGCGAAGCGAACTCCGGCCACCTCTATCTCGTAGGCATCGTTTTCGAAATCCTCTCCGTCCACGACCGGTACGTAGCCGAGCCCGACGCAGCCGCCGAGCGTATGTCCGTAAGCACCGGAAGAAACGAATCCGACGAGCTCCCCGCGGCGATAGATCGGCTCATTGTGGTACAGGAGCGGCTCGGGGTCTTTGAGCAAGAACTGCAGGAGCCGTCGGCCAACGCCCCTGTCCTTTTGCTCGAGCAGCGCGTCGCGGCCGATGAAGCCGCCCGGCTTGTCGAACTTCACGGTGAATCCGAGCCCCGCTTCGAGCGGCGTGTCCTCGTCCGTGATGTCGTGGCCCCAGTGACGATAGGCCTTTTCGATGCGCAGCGAGTTCAGCGCGTGGTAGCCGGCGTGCGCAAGGTCGAATGCGTCGCCGGCGGCGACAATCTCATCGTAGACACCCGGCATGAACTCCGTCGGCACGTACAGCTCCCAGCCGAGCTCGCCGACGAAAGTAATTCGCGATGCGCGAACGCGCGCGTAGCCGATTTCGATTTCCCGGCTCGTCGCGAACGGAAACGCTTCGTTGTCAATATCGTCCGGCGTCAGCGACTGGAGCAGTTCGCGCGAACGAGGGCCCATGATCGAAATGACGCCCATGCCTGACGTTACGTTCGTCAGCACACAGTGTGCACCGTCGGGGATGTGACTTTTGAGCCAGTAGAAATCCTTTACCTCGGTTTCGGCCGCCGTAACGATCAGGAATGCATCGTCGGCAAGCCTCGTCACGGTCAGATCGGTTTCGATGCCGCCGCGCTCATTGAGCCACTGCGTGTACACGAGCCTGCCTACGCGCTGATCCACGTCGTTGCAGCAGACGCGGTTCAGCACGGCAACGGCGTCGCGGCCTTCGAGCCGGAATTTCGCAAACGACGACTGGTCGAAGAGCGCTACGCTGTCGCGGACCGCCCGGTGTTCTGCCGCTGAATGCGCGAACCAGTTCTGTCGCCCGTAGCTGTACTCGTATTTCGGCGTCACTCCTTCAGGCGCATACCAGTTCGGCCGCTCCCAGCCGAACGCCTCGCCGTGGCAGGCGCCGCGCGCAACGAGACGATCGTGAAGCGCCGATTTGCGCACGCCGCGCGCCGTTGCGTACTGCAGGTACGGCCAGTGTGTCGCGTACAGGAGGCCGAGGCTCTCGCTCACGCGTTCGCGCAGGTACTTGCGATTGCCCTGAAACGGCATGTTGCGGCGGACGTCGACTTCCCAGAGATCCACCGGCGGGTGCCCGTCGCGCAGCCACTCCGCCATGACCTTGCCGATGCCGCCCGCGGACTGCAGGCCGATCGAATTCAGGCCGGCGGATACGAAACAGTTGTCGAATTCCGGCGCCTGGCCGATGTGATAACGAACGTCGGGCGTAAAGCTCTCGGGGCCACAGAAAAATTTCTGGATGCCCGCATCCTCGAGCGCGGGGATGCGGCGCAGCGCGGACTCCAGCACGGGTTCGAAGTGCTCGAAATCGCCCGCGATTTCGTCGAAACAGAAATCCTCGGCAATGCCGCCCATGCCCCACGGCTTAGCCGTCGGCTCGAAGGCCCCGACGAGGAGCTTGCCCGCGTCATACTTATAATAAGTGCACGCATCGTAGTCGCGCAGCACCGGCAGATCCGGAGTCAGGCCCTCGACCGATTCGAACAGCGCATAGTAATGCTCGCAGGCATGCAGCGGCACGTTCACGCCGATGCTTGCGGCGAGGTCGCGCGTCCACATGCCCGCACACAAAACGACGTACCTGGCATCGACGTCACCTTGCGGCGTCGATACACCGGTGACCTTGCGGCCATCGTGCCGGATTGCCGTGACCTTCGTATTCTGGAAAACCTGCGCGCCGTTCGCGCGCGCCCCCTTCGCCAGCGCCTGCGTGATGTCGACGGCATTCGCGTAGCCGTCCGACGGTATATGGATGCCGCCCAGCAGGTCGTCGCCGGCAATGATCGGGTAACGTTTGATGATCTCCCC
>JBFHXQ010000273.1:0-3352 GCA_041598895.1 Woeseiaceae bacterium
GGATAGTCGCCGGCGTGTGCGAGCCCGCATGCGACGCCCATCACGGCCGGTTGATATACTGCCGCGATGACCGCAAGGAATCTGACGCCACTCGATCGTCTGTTATCAGGCATCAATACCGCGCTGCGAACCGTCATAGCGCCCGCCGGAAAACCGGCGCGCCGCAATCCCGCAAGCGATATCGCAGAGACCGAGCTCGAGAGGGGCGAGCGTGCGCATGCCGCGGGCCTGATGCGGGTCAACCATGCTGGCGAAATTGCGGCGCAGGCCCTGTACCAGGGACACGCCGCCGTGGCCCGCAATCGAACACTCGAGACCGAGCTCCGGCGTGCGGCGGACGAGGAATTCGATCATCTGGCCTGGTGCGAACAGCGGCTCGCGGAACTCGGCCAGGAACCCAGCCGGCTCGTGCCGCTTTGGTACGCCGGGGCATTCGCAATAGGCGCAGCGAGCGGTTTTCTCGGCGATCGCTGGAGCCTGGGATTCATCGCAGAGACGGAGCGCCAGGTGTCGGAGCACCTGTCGCATCATCTCGATGAATTGCCCGTTGCCGATGCGCGCAGCCGCGCGATCGTCGCACAGATGCGCTGCGAGGAGGAGCAGCACGGTCAAGATGCCGTCGCGGCGGGGGCGCGCGACCTGCCCGCCCCGGCGCAGCGCCTCATGGCCCTGACCGCCCGCCTGATGACACGGACCGCGTACTGGATCTGACGTCGCCGTCCATTCATTCCGGTATCCGGAGCCCGCTACTGCGCCGTGACAGTTGTCGATGATCGTGGACACGACTTCAACCAAAACACGGACTTAGCTTGCCCTTCGCGGCCATCTGTATTAAAAGGGGCATCGCAGCCACGCCGAGGACCGATCCATGCAGACTTCTCCGAAGACCATGAGCGATGTACCGGCAATCAATCGTTTCCTGAGCTACTGCCGGGTGCGCACGGTGCCTTCGAAAACCGTCATGATTCACGCCGGCGATCTTCCGGACGTCCTCTATTACATCGTCGACGGCTCTGTCGAAGTCATGATCGAGGATGAGGACGGCAACGAAATGGTGCTTGCGTATCTCAACAAGGGTCAGTTCTTCGGCGAGATGGGACTGTTTTACGAACAGCCGACGCGCAGCGCCTGGGTACGTACCCGAACCGAATGCGAGATTGCGGAGATGACCTACCCTCGATTTCGACAGATTGCGAGTGAGAGCCCCGGCCTCGTATTCGAGCTGGCTACCCAGCTCGCGACGCGCCTTGACCGCACGAATCGCAAACTCGGGGACCTGGCATTTGTCGACGTTACAGGCCGAGTCGCACACGCGATAATGGACCTGTGCAATGAGCCGGACGCGATGACGCATCCCGACGGAATGCAAATCAAGGTCAGTCGCCAGGAACTGAGCCGACTCGTCGGCTGTTCGCGGGAAATGGCCGGTCGAGTTCTGAAGGTCCTCGAGGAGCAGGGCCTCGTGTCCGCGAGCGGTAAGACGATCGTCGTCTACGGCGCGCGGCCGAACAGGAACCTCTGAGTTCGCGACCGGGCTGGTTCGGCCAATCCTTGACGTAATCCTGCACGTCAGCGTTTGCTCGCTTTGGCGATCTCTGCGCGCATCGCGCGTATCGTTGCGGCGTAGTCCTCACTTCCGAAAATTGCCGATCCGGCAACGAAGGTGTCGGCGCCGGCTGCCGCGGCCGCAGCAATATTGTCGACTTTGACACCGCCATCGATCTCGAGTCGTATGTCCCGGCCGCTCGAATCGATGAGGCGACGGGCCGCCCGCAGCTTGTCCAGCGCCGAGGGAATAAAGCTCTGACCGCCGAAGCCCGGATTGACGGACATGACCAGTATCATGTCGACAGCGTCGAACACGTGTTCGAGCACATTCAATGGCGTAGCCGGATTGAAAACCAGACCGGCCTTGCAGCCCTTGTTTCGAATCAGCGCGAGAGAGCGATGCACGTGCCGGCTCGCTTCCGGATGAAACGTGATGTAATCGGCCCCGGCGTCTGCAAATTCGGGTATGAGGCCGTCCACCGGTTCGACCATCAGGTGCACGTCGATCGGCGCCTCGATGCCGTAGCTGCGCAGCGCCTCACAGATCATGGGGCCGATCGTCAGATTCGGCACGTAGTGGTTGTCCATGACGTCGAAATGCACGATGTCGGCGCCGGCGTCGAGAACGGCGCTCACATCTTCGCCAAGGCGGGCGAAATCGGCAGATAATATGGACGGAGCAATTAACGATTTCACGATGAATTCCCTCGAGCACCGGCAACCTTACCGGAGACTGCAGCCTGGCGACAGGCCTTGATTTCCGCGCACTTCGATACGCTGGGCCTGCGTACCGCCATTCAGCGAATCGACCGGCGCGCCTTGAGCATCTCGTAGGCTTTGCGAATTTCCCGGGTTCTTCGTTCCGCATGCGCAACGGCGAGGGCGTCCGGATTGTCGCCGGCCATCTTGTCCGGATGGTTCTTATTCATCAGGCGCCGGTACGCTGTCTTGATCTCCGCATTCGTCGCAGCTTCTGTCAGGCCAAGCGCCTCGTACGCATCGCCGACGCGTTTCGCATCGGCGCTGCCGGCGGGCGAGGCGCGAAAACCTCGCTGGGCGCGGATCATTGCCTCGAGTTGTGCGAATTCGACGCGGCCAACACCGAGCTCACTGCAAATTGTCCAGAGTTTCGTGCGCTCTTTCTGGTGCAGGTTCCGCTTCGAGAGAGCGACCTCGAGGAGCAGGCGCACGAACAGGAGCCGCCTGTCCAGGCGCTTGAGGCTACGGCGCCGCGCCGCGCGCAACGCCGACTCGGGCTGAAAATCTGGTGCTTTTCCTGATTCGAAGCAGTCTATCGCCTGGCGAACCCGTGCGGGCGGGAGGCTCAGTCGATGCATCACCGAGCGCGCCGCACGAATTTCCTCCTCCGTGACGCGGCCGTCCGTCTTTGCGACATGACCCATCACGAGAAATAACGTGCGCACGAAATCCTCGGATACCGGGCCCGGTCGGACGACCTGATCCTGAAACGCCCGAAACCGATCGGCAAAACCCCGATCGAACTGGTGACCTACGATGAATCCGACGAGCGCTGCCCACGGCTTGAGCGTTGCGAGGCCCGCGATCGTGCCTATGACTTTTCCCCAGTACAATGAACTGCCTGAATCGACACCGTGCCGTGACGAACATCCTAACCTGTGCGGCTCGGCTTGCCCATCGGCCTTAAACCACGAAACTTGCCTCATTGACGGCAAACGTCCATGATCTCCGAGGCCTCCCAGGCTGCAGGTGAGTAAAGAATGTCGGCCCGCGACGCCATGCATGATTCTGAAATCCCGGAGCTGTCACTGCTCGGTCGCGGCAA
>JBFHXQ010000274.1:0-2954 GCA_041598895.1 Woeseiaceae bacterium
AATCGCGCTCGACATTGTCGGCCTTGCAGACCGGGCGAAACACTATCCACGCGAACTGTCGGGCGGCCAGGAGCAGCGGGTCGCGATCGCGCGTGCGATCGTGTCGGACCCGGCCCTGCTGCTGTGCGACGAGCCGACCGGTGATCTCGACCGGGAAATGGCCGACGAGATTCTCGGTCTGCTACAGATTTTAAACGCCGAGCACGGCAAGACGATCGTGATGGTGACCCATGATCCGCGTGCCGCGGGCTTTGCAAAACGTACGCTGCATGTCGACAAGGGCAAACTCGAATCGAGGGCGGCGGCGTGAAGTATGTCGGCCTGATCTGGAGCAGCGCCTGGCGTAAAAAGATCCGCACGTCGCTGACCATCCTGTCGGTAGCGGTAGCGTTCCTGTTGTTCATCCTGCTGAATGCAGTAGGCCAGGCCATGACGGCTGGCGGAGCGATGACGGGCGCCGAGCGCCTCGTCGTGATTGATAAGATCACGCTGATCAACTTCCTGCCGATCAGCTATCAGAATCGCATCGCCCAGGTCGAAGGCGTCGAAGCCGTTACGGTGCAGTCGTGGTTCGGTGCCTTCTATCAGGACCCGAAGAACCAGTTTCCCCAGTTCCCGGTGCGTCCCGACGAGTACTTCGCGGTGTATCCCGAGCTGGTCTTGCCCGAGGCGCAATTCGACGCGTGGAAGAGGAATCGCACCGGGGCAATCATCGGCAAGGACATCGCGGAACTGTTCGGCATCAAGGTCGGCGACCGCATCCCGCTGCAGTCGACCATTTTTCCGAAAAAAGACGGCTCGCGAACCTGGGAGTTCGACATTGAGGGCATCTTCGACACGACGGACCCGAAGGGCGCTACAAACTTCCTGTTATTCCAGCACGACTACTTCGCCGAGGCGAACCAGTTCGGCGACGGCTTTGCCGGCTGGTACACGCTGAAGCTTGCCGAAGGTGCGGATCCGATCGCCGTCGCGAAAGCGATCGACCTCATGTTCGCGAATTCACCGAACGAGACCGAAACCAGCACAGAGGCCGCGTTCGCCGCTTCATTCGCCGAGCAGTTTGGCAATATCGCGCTGATCGTGACGCTGATTCTCGGCGCCGTCTTCTTTACGCTGCTGCTCGTCGCCGGTAATACGATGTCGCAGTCGGTGCGCGAGCGAATTTCCGAACTCGCCGTTTTGAAAACGCTCGGTTTCAAGAACGGTACCGTGCTGGGGATCGTGCTCGGCGAGTCAATCCTGATCATGGGGATCGGCAGCCTGATCGGCCTTGGCCTGGGCTGGCTGGCCGTCAGGGGCATCGATGCGACGCTTGCCGCATTCCTACCGAGCGGCGTGGTCGTGTCGGCGGAAGCGCTCGTTCTGGCGCTGCTCATCACGGTCGGCGCCGGAGTGCTCGCCGGCATTTTCCCGGCCGTCAAGGCGATGCGGCTGTCGATCGTCGATGCGCTGGCGCGGGGCTGATCGTGGATTTTTTCGAGGTTGCGATGTCGCGGCTGGAAGCCGCTCCCACGGCTGCGATGGGGTCTCGTGGGAGCGGCCTTTTGGACAGGAAGTCCTTATGCCGCGGAGCACAGGGATGTGCGAGAGTGGCCAGGCCGCGAAGGCCTGCGTCATGAAAGCGTTGAACCAGATCCTCGCCGTTACCTGGCTCAACATCCTGAATCTGCCGCAGCGCGTCGCGACGTCCATCGTCGCGGTGGTCGGTGTGGCTGCCGTCGTGCTCGTGTTTGCCGCCGTGTTATCGATGGCGAAGGGCTTTGATCGCACGATGACGCTCGCCGGCGCGACGGACACGGCAATCGCCATCCGCTCGGGCTCGACCTCGGAGCTGTCGAGCGGTCTGTCGAACGAGCAGGTGCAGATCATCGAAACAGCACCCGGCATCCTGCGCGACGGTGGCCGACCGCTGGTCTCGGCGGAGCTGTTTGTCGTTGTCGACATCAAGAAAAAGTCCAACGACTCGGATGCGAACGTACCGTTTCGTGGCGTCGGTGACAACGCATTCACGGTACGTGACGATACGCAGCTCGTGACCGGACGCATGTTCGAGAAGGGCAAATACGAGCTGATAGTGGGCCGCGGGGCGCAGCGGCAGTTCAAGGGCCTCGACCTCGGTTCGACAATCAAGTTCGGGCGAACGGAGTGGCAGATCGTGGGCGTATTTGCGGCCGGTGGCGGCGTCGCGGAATCCGAGATCTGGACGGATGCGCGCGTTTTGCAGGATGCCTATCGCCGCGGCAACAGTTTCCAGACCGTCCGCATGCGTCTCGACGATCCGGCGAATCTGGACGCGCTTGAAAGCACGCTGACCAGTGACCCGCGGCTGGATGTGGATGTCTACACCGAGCGTGATTTTTACGCGAGCCAGGCGGAAACGACGTCGAACTTCATCCGCGTGCTGGGCTACCCGATCACGATCCTGATGTCGATCGGCGCCGTATTCGGCGCGCTGAATTCGATGTACTCGTCGGTATCGTCGCGGGGCAAGGAGATCGCCACCCTGCGCGCGCTCGGCTTCGGTCCGGGCTCAGTACTGATCTCGACGATCATCGAGTCGACGTTGCTCGCGCTTGTCGGCGGCTTGATTGGCGGCGCAGTTGCCTATGTGGTGTTCAACGGCTTCACGGTGTCGACGCTTTCGAACGCGAGCTTTTCCCAGGTCGTTTTCGATTTTGCCGTGACCGGTGACCTGCTCGTCGACGGCATCGTGACCGCGCTCGTGATCGGCTTCATCGGCGGCCTGTTGCCTGCGATCCGCGCGGCGCGGTTGCCCGTTGCACAGGCATTACGAGAGCTTTGACGGGAGCAGGAGTGGGGCATTGTGAGCATATTTCTTTCCCCTGGCGAGAAGCCAGAAAAAGTATTGGGCGTATCCTGACTTTATTCTGGCTTGACTCATCGCCGGGATTCAGGGAGGTGCGCCTGCAATCCCTCAAGGTATTGGCGGT
>JBFHXQ010000275.1:0-2883 GCA_041598895.1 Woeseiaceae bacterium
GCTCGTGACGGGTATGGGTCTCGACCCGATCGATGTCGGCCCGCTCGACTATGCGCGCTGGGTGGAGGGCATGCTGATCCTGTGGATCAACAATCGCTACGGCGACCGCGAGAGTTTCGACTTTTACCTGCGCCGGACCGAATGATCGACACGTTGCGATTCGCGAGGTCACTTGCGCTGCTAATGCAAACGCCTGGATGATCGACCTCGATTCCCCCGCCGCCGTTGCTGTCTTCTTAGTGACGATTGGCGTCAGCCTGCTCGGTCTGTACCGGGCGCCCCGGATCATCGATCGGCTCCTGATGCGACCCTATCGGATCGCGCGGGGCCAATCCCTTCCGACCGTCGTTACCAGCGGCTTCGTGCACGGCGACCTGTCGCACCTGTTGTTCAACATGTTCACGTTCTACTTCTTCGCGTTTCCGATGGAGCGATTCCTCGGACCGGTCAAATTCGTCACGCTGTACCTGGCCGGTCTCGTACTCAGCTCGGCGTGCTCCGTGTTCAAGCATCGAAACAATCCGCGCTACGCAACGCTCGGCGCATCGGGCGCGATCTCCGCCGTGCTGTTTGCGTATATCGTCTACTTTCCGACGACGACGCTGATCATCTTTCCGCTGCCGATTCCGATACCGGCGGCGCTGTTCGCGGTCGGCTACGTCGCCTACTCCTGGTGGGCCGCGCGCCAGGCGCACGACGGCATCAATCACGATGCGCATCTGTGCGGGGCGTTGGCGGGCCTCGCCTTCGTGGCCATCACCGAGCCTGGAGCGTTTCTGACGCTGGCCGACAGGCTGTAACGTCCTGCGGCGTTGCCCGCGGCCGCCGCGCGTCTGTGATGGGGTTCACATAATTAAATATTTTTATTGACAACTTTAATATTTTTAAATTATTTTCAGATTTATGCATCAATGTTTAATCTGTGCGTCGGAATTACAGGTGTCCAAGCTGCACTGCTCGGCCTGCGGAATCGCGCATGCCGGCGATTTTCGCCTGCCTCGTCTGGCACGGCTGGCGCCATCGCAGCAACAGCTTGCCGAGCAGCTGGTACTGGCAGCCGGCAACCTGAAGCAGATGGCCGCCAATCTGGAAATCAGCTATCCGACACTTCGCAAGCGCCTCGACGAACTGGTGGCGGCACTCGCCGAACTGCAGTCGAGCGACGATGAACGAACGAGTGCCCTCCTCGCGGATGTCGAGAACGGCACCGTGTCGCCGGAAGCGGCGGCGCGGCTCATCAAGGAAATGCACGGTGCGCTCTGAGGACCGTATTCGCCGCATGCAGGCCGACGGCCTGCTCAGCGACGCGCAGGCGGCAATGCTTAGAGACAGCCTCGGCTCGATCCCGGGGCGCGCCTCCGGCGACGCGGGTGCGCGTGCGGGGCACCGGAAGCGCCGGGCGGTGTCATGGCTACTCGGTGTCGCCGGCGCAGTCATTGCCGTTCTGCTCATCATGACCCTGGCAGGGACCGGCGGCGACGTGCCGAGCATTCAGGATGTCAGGGTAACCCTCAATGAGCCCGGAGGTATCGGACAAATGAACAGGAATTTCTCGGGACTGCTTGCCATTGCGCTGTTTTTGATCGCACCGCTGCTGCTCTGGATGTGGTTGCACAATTCGCTGGTTGCGAAGGAGGAGCAGGTCTACGAGGCCTGGGCGCAGACGGAGAGCAATCTCGAACGCCGCGCCGACCTGATTCCGGCGCTGGTCGAAACCGTATCACGGTATCTACGACACGAATCTGAAACGCTGACCGCCGTTACTGCCGAGCGCAGCCGCGAGACCCTCTCCTCCGCGCTAGACGAGCTCATTGCCGCGCAAAAAGCAAGTGCGGAACTCGTTGCAAAAGATCGTCCGAACATCGTCGACCGCGAAGCCGATCTCGCCGCGCTGTTTGCGGCGCAACAAGAGGTCGGCGCACGCATGCACAGCTTCCTCGCGGTCGCCGAAAGCTATCCCGAGCTGCGCTCATCGGACCAGTTTCTCGAACTGCAGGCGCAGCTGGAGGGCACCGAGAATCGAATCAACGTCGCGCGCATGCGCTTCAACGAGTCGGTCGGCAGCTACAACGCGGCAATTCGCAAGCTGCCATCGAGCCTGGTGGCCCGGGCCGGCGGGTTCAGTCGCAAGGCGTATTTCGAGGCCGGTGACGGTGCACATGACACGCCTGAGCTTGCGTTCGATTAGCATCGCGTTCGCCCTCGGCGCGTGCGCAGCATGCACGCCCGACGGTCCGGGATCCGATACGCTCGTCATCGACGACGCGGACCTTCTCGATGTTGCGCAGACGCGCCGCATCTCGACGTTTCACGAGCTGCTGCTCAGCGATCACGACATCGACTATCGAGTCGTCACGACGTTCGAGGCTCGCGACATCGACGCGTACGCGGCGGCGCGCTTTGCCGAACTCGAGGCCGGCAGCCGCAGTGCGGGAGGTCACGGGCTTCTGCTCGTTATCGACCCCACGGCCGACCGGCTCCGGCTCGAGGTCGGGTACGCGCTGGAGGGCACGTATCCGGATGCGTTCGTCGCGTACGTCGAACAGCGTCAGATGGTGCCGTTTTTTCGCGCGGGCCGCGTCGCTGACGGCATCCTGGCCGCGACCGAATTGATTGTGTCGCGGGCCCACGCCGCCGCCGCAAACGCAAGCCTCGAGAGCGAACTCGCGCTGTCCGGGAGCGGTGGTGCGGGTGCGACTACGGCCGCGCGCCTGAACGCCGGTCGCCTGCAGCGCGCTGATCCCCGGCCATCGACCGCTGCAGCGGGGCCGGCTCCGACCGACACGCTTGCCGCCTACTTCGCGGCGATGCAGGCGCGTAATGCGGATCCGACGTTGCCGATCTATACGCCGGACACGCGTCGCATGCTGGATACCTGGGTCA
>JBFHXQ010000276.1:0-2699 GCA_041598895.1 Woeseiaceae bacterium
CAGCGGCAGCTATGGTCCGGACTGGTTCGAAGCGATGGCGGCGCGTGCCGACGTCGCTTTCATCGTGCCGCGGACGCGCGCCATCGCCGCCACGATGCGGCTGCGCGCGGTCGATAGCGATGCGGGCCGCATCATCAGCGTCGAGCTGATTCCGTCAGCGCCCGGCGACCCGGTACTGAGCGGACTCGAGCCGCCGCAGAGCTACGACACGGTCGCGCTGTCGCTGGACGCCGCAGACAAACTGGGCGTGTCTCAGGGTGACGCCGTCGAGGGCATACTGTCGCGCACGCTGGGTGGCGAACAGCAGACGGTGCTCGTGCCGCTTACCGTCGGCGCCGTCGCGCCGGCCATGGCATTCGCCAGGGACGGCATGTTCGTGTCGCACGAATTGCTCATGGCCGTCGAGGATTTCAGGGACGGGCGCGCCGTCGAGCCGCTCGGCTGGAGCGGGGCCGCGCCAGCCGACGGGCCGCGCTATTTCGCGGGATTCCGTCTCTACGCGAGATCGATTGACGACGTTGCCGCGCTGCGCGAGGGCCTGATGAATCAGGGGATCGACGTGCGCAGCCGGGTCGCCGACATCGAGCTCGTGCAGAAACTGGACCGCAATCTGGCCGTCGTCTTCTGGATCATCGCCGGCATCGCTGCTGTGGGCTACGGCCTGGCGTTCGGTAGCAGCGTCTGGGCCAACGTCGACCGCAAGCGTCTCGAGTTCAGCGTACTTCGGCTGACCGGCTTTAGGACCCGCGCGATCATGTGGTTTCCAATAGTCCAGGCCGTGTTGACGGGCGCGCTGGGCTGGCTCGTTGCCGCGCTGGTCTTTTTCCTGGTGCAGTGGGGACTCAATGCGCTGTTCGCCGACACCGTCGGCGGCGGCGAATCGGTTTGCCGGCTGCTGCCGGCGCACTTCACGCTCGCGCTCGTGCTGACGCTCGCCGCGGCGAGCGTCGCGGCCGCGACGGGCGGGCGCAGGCTCGCCAGGCTCGAACCATCAATCGCGCTGCGGGAGGCGTAACGCGGGCGCTGTCATGCCGGCCGGCGAAGGAGTTTGGGGATAGCGCCGATGATCGTGGGGATGTGCTTTGATTTCGTCCAGACTGGCCGACGGTCACTGCGCCGGCATTTTGCGTGGATCAGCTGCACATCGTTATGCGTAGTGAGGCACCAGAACACCGGTCGCCGTAGCCGCCGTATTTCAAACCGGAGTCTCCGAGTTCTAGTCGGCGGTGTGCGGCATCTCGGCAGTTTCCAGCTGGGTCAGTACCGAACCGGTATCGAATATCACGAGCTCGCTGGCGATCTTCCCGTCTGAAAATTGGTAGCGCGATATGCCGGTCACGCGCAACGATTTGCCCGTCGCTTGCTCGCCGCGTCCCGTATCCGAGCCGGTCACCGTCCACTGCAGGAATGCACCGTCCGGACCGGCTGCCATGGCATCGTTGGTAATCTTGTAATCCGGGTAGGTCGCATGCACCTGCAGGATAAAAGCTTTTAGCTCCTCCAGGCTGTTAGCATTCAAATCGGGTGCGGTTCGTTTGTAATCGCTGTGGGCGATCGCGTCGAGTTTTTCTATTTCCGCGCTGTCCCAGACCTGTCGCCACGTTTCAACTGCCGCAAGTTCCGCGTCATAAGTTGCCATCCGGGCAAGTTTGGCCTCGGCCGCAGCCAGCGCTTCGCGCACACCCTCATCTTTCACCACTTCGCCATCGCATGCGGTGAGCATTAACGTCGAAAGAACGGCCGTGGCTGCCGTAATAAGAATTGTTTTCAACATCTTCCCCTGTTGCTGTCTTTTACTTGTACCGGCCGAGTCGATCGGGCGAGCCGCCGAGGATACACCAAGCCTAAACGTCAGAGAAGCGATGATGTATCGCTCGACAACACGCAATGAATGACATTACCACAGACATACCGCATGGTTTTTTGCACAAAGGCTATCGGTATCAGGCGACGTGTTTGCGTCCGGAAACTGTGATGCGACCTTGGTTCTTGTGTGACCGAGTGTTGGCGGTCGTACCGCACGGGCATTCAACGACAAGCCGAAAACTAAAGCTGCTTGCAGGCACGCAATTGCTGCGTCAATTCGAGCAACTCCGCGAGATATTCCCGGCCCTCTTCCCGCGTGTAGGTCGCTGTGCGCATCTCGAGATCGATCGCGTCGATCGCATCACGCGTCGTTTTCTCGCACTCGGCGCGGTCTTGCGACACCGTTTCTGGTTGCGTCGGTTCGGACGCCGCCGGCGACGCTGCAGGTTCGTCGAAAGGGTTCACGAAATCGAATGCGTCATCGCGCATGGCGGATGCTCCCCGGTCATCGGGACTTCGGCTTTCTTCGCCCGCATCGTCGCCGCCTGCAACAGTCCTGGCGCACGGCTTCTCCTGGAAGGCAATCGTGCCGTCTGCCAGGGAACAACGGTGTATCTCGGTATCGGCCACGCCGCCCGCTTGCGCCAGCATCAGGACGAGGGCGGCGAAAAATCGATCCAACGAATCGGACGGGGTCAGAGTCAAGTGCCAGGAATCGGACGGGGTCAGAGTCAAGTGCCAGAGTCAGTCAAAATTGTATGGGGTCAGAGTCAGGTGCCAGACTAAATTGTATCGTCTTTAGTTGCAGCGATTGTGCGGCTGTGCCGGGATTGTGATCGCATTCCACTCTGGCACCCAACTCTTACCTCGCCGGATTAGGGAAAGAAGTTGGC
>JBFHXQ010000277.1:0-2644 GCA_041598895.1 Woeseiaceae bacterium
AACCGCATTTTTTTGCATCCGGCCAATCCCAGAGCCAGGTTCGATGAAAAATACGGTTCGACCCCATTTTCCAGCTTCGATGAAAAATGCGCTTCGACCCCATTTTCCATGCAAGATAGTTCGCCTTTTGACCTGCTCCTGCACCATCGTTATTGTCGGCTCCCGGATGGCACGCGGTGGCGCAAATGCTCGTCGGAGACATGCTTCATCAATCGGCGCTTCGCGCTCCCGATCGGATCGCGCTGATCGGCAGGGGGCAGCGCCTGACCTATGCGGAATTCGAGCAGCGCGCGAACCGCCTCGCCCACGCGCTCATTGATCTGCGAATGGAGCGGGGCGCGAGAATCGCGGTCCTGTCCACGAACAGGCCCGAGTATGCGATTGCGTACTTCGCCATCGCCAGGACCCCCTACGTGTCCGCGCACTGCTCGACCCGCAGCATCGCAGCCGATCTTGCCTGGGTACTGAACCGCATCGGCGCGGAGGGGATACTGTTCGAAAGCGCCTTTGCGCCGCTGATCAGCGCAGTTTTGCCCGAGCTCGACCTCGCACCGAAACTGATCTTGCTGGACAAGACGCCGGGTATCGCAGGAGCGACGTTCATCGACGATTTCGTCAAAGGTTTCCCTGACGACGTGCCCGACGTCGGTCTTGAGGAACATGACAAACTTGCGATCACGCTGACCGGCGGCACGACCGGATTTCCCAAGGCCGTGCTGGTGAGCCACAAAGCGCGTTGCGCGTCGGCGATTGCGGCGGCCGAGGAGTTCGGACTAAGCGCTGAAGACGTCGTCATTGCATCGACGCCGCTGTTTCACACCGCCGGTCTTTTTGTGTGGTTCGGTACCGCGGTATTGCAGGGTGCCACGATCGTGCTGCCGCCCGGCTGGGATCCCGCCGATTTCATGAAGACGGTAGAGGCGGAGAAGGTCACGGCCGCGTTCCTGGTGCCGAGCCAGTTGAACGACCTCATTTCGCATCCGGATTTTTCGGCGACGCGACTCAGGACCCTGCGCAATATCGGTTATGCGGGTGCACCCATGAGTCGTGCACTCTTCGAGCGCGTACGCTTGGCGCTTCCGGATGCATCGTTTACCGAAAATTACGGCCAGTCCGAAGCCTGCCCCATTACTATTCGTTGCGAGCACCATGGCCGCGACAAACTCGGAACGGTCGGCAGGGCGGCGAGCAACGCTGAGCTCGGCGTTGTCGACCAGGAGGGCAAACTGCTGCCGCCAGGAAGCATCGGTGACATCGTGACGCGCGGCGCGCAGCTATTCGATGAGTACTTCAACGATCCCGAGGAAACCGCGGCGGTTTTCGGTCTTGCGGACGGCTGGCTGCTTACAGGCGACGTTGGCTTCATCGATGACGACGGATTCCTGACGCTCATCGATCGCTCGAAGGACATGCTCGTGTCCGGCGCGGAAAACGTGTATCCGGCAGAGATCGAAAATGCACTGTACCAGCATGAGGCCGTTGCTGAATGCGCCGTGTTCGGCATACCGCATGAGCGCTGGGGCGAAGTCCCGGCGGCGCACGTCGTGCTGGCGCCGGACGCGACCGTTACCGAAGACGAGCTGATTGATTTCTGCGCAGGCAGGATCGCGCGTTTCAAACGCCCGCGATTGATAAAGTTCGTGGACAGCCTGCCCAAGACCCCGGTCGGAAAGATCCGCAAGAGCGAATTGCGAGCACCTTACTGGACGGGACAGGACAGAAACATCTGACCTGTTGCATCACTGCTCCTCAAGCGCGGGTCGAGCCGCGACTCAGTGCCCGACAGTCTTCACCTTGTGATGATGGATAGAATCCCTGACGAGGCTGACCACCAGCCCGGCTATCACGATCGGGGCTATGTAAAGAATCAGCGGCAGCGCATAGAGGATGATCGCGGCCGAAAACAGCAGCACCACGAAGACCAGGAGAACCTGCATATCCACCTCCTTTGCGACGCCTCCTGTCGCACCTCTCACCGCTACAATGTCTGCTCCGTCACCGTGCCTGACAATACGTAGATTTCCGTTTCGCCCAACGCCAGGGCCAACTCTAGGGCCAACGCTAGGCAATCGTGCCCAGGGTCTTCTTCATCGATTCGAACACCTCTGCGTTGGGACAGAATTCGTTGTCGCCGGATTCCTCGCCCGACAGCCACCTTTCACAGACATCCTCGGTCGAACAGGTTCGGCAACGCTGGCGCACTTCCCTGATGATCGCCTGGTTGTCACCGCTGTTGACGATGGTCGGATCCAGTCCGATCTTGATCAGCATGGTCCGCATGCGCCGCTCGGACTGGGTCGCCAGATAACTGCGGATTGCGTAGAAGAGTCCGATCGCGATGCCCGCCATGACCACGGCGGCGATAAGCTGTGTGAGTGAAATATTCATGGCCCGGATCTCCAGGTTGCAAAGCGGCCTTGTTCAGAAGCCCTGGGCTTCTTGCCGCCAACCGGACCATCGCTAGTCCGCAGCGCGGGGCGCCCGGACGACTGGTATATACAAGGAAAGCTACACCCCGGGCACGCAAAAGGCTGTACGTATTAACCGACGCCGAGACCGGCAAATGTCTTAGAAAAGTTGGGATCGCGGCTGGTCGCTCTCGCAAGAAAACAGAAATCGTGGGAGGGGCTTCAGCCCCGATCCG
>JBFHXQ010000278.1:0-2612 GCA_041598895.1 Woeseiaceae bacterium
CGTGTTGAGCGCGATCGCCTGGCCGACGGGATCTACCAGGACTTCAAGAAATGGGATGTCGGGGACATCGTCGGCGCGGTTGGCACACTGTTTCGTACGCAGACCGGAGAGCTGACCGTGCTGGCTACCGATATTCGCCTGCTGACGAAATCGCTGCGCCCGCTACCTGAAAAGTGGCACGGCCTGGCGGACCAGGAAACGCGCTACCGCCAGCGTTACGTGGACTTGATTATGAACGAATCGAGTCGCGCCGTGTTTCGGACGCGCTCGGCGATCGTCGCGTACATGCGCGCGTTTCTCGATTCGCAGGACTATCTCGAAGTCGAAACGCCGATGATGCAGTCGACGCCCGGTGGAGCAATTGCACGTCCGTTTACGACGCATCATAACGCACTCGACATGCCGCTCTATCTGCGCATTGCTCCCGAGCTGAACCTGAAGCGTCTGATTGTCGGTGGCCTGGAACGCGTGTATGAGATCAATCGCAGTTTTCGCAACGAAGGAATCTCGACGCAGCACAATCCCGAATTCACGATGCTCGAGCTGTACCGTGCCTATGCGGACTACGAGGATCTCATGGACATGGTCGAAGCGCTGATGCGCGGAATGGCAGAAGCGGTGCTTGGCACGAGCTGCATCGAGTATCAGGAAGAGACCATTGAATTTTCACATCCGTTTGCGCGTGCGACCGTCGAGGACGTCATCTGCCGGTTCAACCCGAGTGTCGACGTTTCCAGAATTCGCGATCGCACGTATCTGACCGAAGTCTGCGCATCCGTCGATATCCCCGTGAAAGACAACTATGGTGCCGGAAAACTGCAAATCGAAATTTTCGAGAAAACGGTCGAAGACAATCTCAGGGACCCGATCTTTATAACGCGCTATCCGACCGAGGTTTCGCCGCTTTCCCGATGTAGCGACGGGGATCCGTTCGTTACCGATCGTTTCGAATTTTTTGTCGCTGGGCGCGAGCTCGCGAACGGATTTTCGGAACTGAATGATCCTGAGGAACAGGCGGAACGCTTCCGCGCCCAGGCCGCGAGCCGGGCGGCTGGGGATGAAGAGGCTATGGCGTTCGACCACGACTACGTACGCGCTCTCGAGTACGGCATGCCGCCGACGGCCGGCATCGGTGTCGGTATCGACCGCCTGGTAATGCTGTTCACGAATTCGCCATCGATACGGGACGTACTCCTGTTCCCACACATGCGGCCGGAAGTTTTCGACTGAGTTTCGGCGCCGTCATGCCGGGAGTCATTGCTGATATTGCCGGCTCAGCGTTCCAAGTACGGCAGCGCGACCGGACGCAAGGTGGCACCGCGCGCGGTCAATCGCGCGTCGGCCCGTTCGACGGGCACGACCGCGAGCACATCATGACCTATCACATTGACGATTTCACCGACGTCGCGCTCGCGATCCGACACCTTGTCACCGACGTTCACCGGTCTGTCAGCCTCGAAACGATGCAGCCTCCGTTTCGTTGCGCCCCTGTAGTGAGTCCGCGCAACGATCTCCTGTCCGGGGTAGCAGCCCTTATCCAGGCTCACCGCGCCCAGCAGGTCTAAATTGAGCATGTGCGGTGTAAACGCCTCGGACTGCGGTGCGCAAATTTCGGCGATCCCGGCGCGCAGATTACCCAGCCGCCACTCCTCGATGGAGCCGGACAAGCCGAGTTCTGCCGCGGCGGTGCTCCGGACGTCGAATTTGACCTTTGCCCGGAAACGGTACTGCGTGAGACGTCGCACGGCCTCCTCGGCAAGATCGGACGGCAACGCCAGCGCGTACCTGCCATCATTAGCAGTGACCCGAAACAGGCAGATCACACGGCCTTTCGGGTTGCACCAGGCTGACAGCAGCGGGCCGGCGTCCGCCTCCTTGCGAAGATCAGCAGCCAGCTGCGCCTGCAGGAACTCAAAGGCGTCTTCTCCGGTAACGATTATCGTCGCGTAAACTTGAGTGCTCATGACCGGCTGATTGTATCCATTTGCATCACCCGCGTGGGTGATCATGCGATTCAACCGCGCCTCTGGCATACTTGACGCATGACTGTTGGCGGCGCGGACAAACACCGAATCGAACCCAAGAAGGAAACCGGGGACGATAAAGAGGTCAAGAGGCAGCGACCACCAAAGGAAATCGGTGGCCGGAATGGTCCCGATCCGACGCGCTACGGTGACTGGGAAAAAGCCGGGCGCTGCATAGATTTCTGAATCCGTTTTTTTGGCTTCAGTCGCGCCGCTTGTATCAGGCGCGGCGTCGA
This sequence comes from Woeseiaceae bacterium, assembly GCA_041598895.1. Lineage (GTDB taxonomy): Bacteria > Pseudomonadota > Gammaproteobacteria > Steroidobacterales > Woeseiaceae > UBA1847. The sequence continues at coordinate 2,261 of JBFHXQ010000278.1, forward strand.
GGATAATACGCTCGTGATTCGTCACGCAGTCAAAAAGCAATATGGATAACGCCGGCAGACCCCTTTCACCACACCTAACGATATACCGCTGGCCGATTACAATGGTCCTGTCGATCCTGCATCGGGTGACGGGCATCGCGCTGTCGATCGGACTGTTGGTTGTCACGGCATGGCTCATGAATGCTGCTGCGGGCCCTTCTGCGTATGGTCAGTTCGTCGATTTGATGGATTCAAGGCTCGGTATAGTGCTGCTGATCGGATGGAGCTTTGCGTTCTTTTTCCATTTTGCGAACGGCGTCAGGCACCTGGTTTGGGATACGGGCCGCGGCCTCGAAATCCACCAGGCGAACTC
>JBFHXQ010000279.1:0-2305 GCA_041598895.1 Woeseiaceae bacterium
AGTCATGAGCGCTGAAAACGCCGTCGAAGTAGTCTCTGACTTGCGTCATCTCGTGCTTGAGGGCCAGCGTGTCCGGGTGCGAATTGGTGACCAGCAGGATTTTCAGTTTGAGCGGCTGCGCGGCCGTCAAAAACTCTGCGGCACCGGGCAGATAGTCGATACGATCGCCGACGTCCCGGTGTACCTGCACGACGTCGAATCCCAGGCGCTCGCTCCAGTGGTCGAGGCAGTACCACTCGAGATTGCCCTGCACTTTCCGATATCGCGCATACAAATCTCTCTTCGCATGCTCGATCGGAACGCCGTGTCGCGCCGCGAAGCGTGCCGGAACGAGTTCCTTCCAGACGTAGTTGTCATAGGCCAGATCGAGCACAGTGCCGTCCATATCGAGCATGAGTGTGGCGCAGTCGGTCAGCGTGGTTTTCGGATCGATAGTCATTGCTTTATACTGCGCGCCCGATTTGCCGGCGTTGAAAAACCATGAATTACGCGGAACTGATCGAACCGGTCGTCGCTCTCGCGCGCAGCGCCGGCCGGGCGATTCTCGAAGTCTACGCGACCGATTTCGACGTTCAAAGCAAGACCGATGACTCGCCGCTGACGAAGGCGGACCTTGCCGCGCACCGGTGTCTTACGGAGGGACTCGGCGCGCTCGAACCCGATCTGCCACTGATCTCCGAGGAGTCCGGGCTGCCGCCGTTCGAGGAGCGCGGCAACTGGGCGCGCTACTGGCTGGTCGACCCGCTGGATGGCACAAAGGAATTCGTCAATCGGAACGGCGAATTCACCGTCAACGTTGCATTAATCGAAAACGGCCGCCCCGCTCTCGGTGTCGTGCACGTACCGGTACAGAACCGAACGTATATCGGTTGCGCGGGCCATGGTGCTGAACTTCGCGACGGCAATGGGCCGCCGCGGGTGATTACGGTCGCGGATCGCAGTCACCAGCCCGTGCGGGTCGTCGGCAGTCGCTCGCATCGCGGTAAGAGCCTCGATCGATTTCTCGATCGGCTTGGCGAATGCGAGATGGTGCCAATGGGCAGTTCGCTCAAATTCTGCGTCGTTGCAGAGGGTAATGCGGACGTGTACCCGAGGCTCGGTCCGACGTCCGAATGGGACACGGCTGCCGCCCAGGCCGTGGTCGAGCAGGCCGGTGGCAAGGTCCTGGAGTTGGATGGTAAGCCACTGTTATATAATAATAAACCGGAAATTCTCAATCCCTGGTTCGTGGTCGTCGGCGCGCCCGATCGGGACTGGCTGGCACTCGCCGCAGGCGGCGAGTAGCATCTGATAAAAGGCCGCCTGCAATACCGGGTTGGGCGCCGCCGCAATTCCCTGAACAGCGCTGCATGACCGACAAAATCGATACCGAATCATTCAAGCAGCTCGAGCGCCTGCGCGAGCTGCGCGTGAGTCACCGCGATCTCGATTACCTGATCGACAAGCTGCAACACGATCCAATGGTTGATCAGCTGCGCATTCGCCGGTTGAAAAAGCGGAAACTTCTTCTCAAGGACATGATCGCTTCGCTGGAAAGCGAATTGATTCCTGACCTCGATGCCTAACATCACACTCGCGTCAATCGTCACGATCTATATGATCGCGGGCATTCTTTGCCCTTGCCTTGCCGCGACGCAGCCGGCGATCGGCGCGCACGATGCAGCGGCGCACGATCATCACGCGGCGACGTTCCGAATCTGTCACGACACGTCGACGAACCACGCATGCACCTCCGCGCTTTCCTCCGCTCAAGAAGCACCGATACCGGACACCAGATACGCTGACGGTGGCTGCGACGACATCGACGATGCCGTCTGGGCCGCGACACCAACGGCATTTCTACCTGTCCGACGCTATTTCGGCCTGTCGCCGCCGATCGGCCACGATGTGTGGGTACCCCAGTCCCCGGTCCTGCGGGGAGACGTGCAGCTCGAATAGCCTGCGTCCGCATTCCCCGGAGCCCGTGTTCCTGAGCGGGTAATTTTCACGATGGAACTGGGCGCCACATGCAGTCATATTCGAAAATTTCGCGGCGGCGTTTTCTGCGACAGGCCGGACAGATAGCGGCCTCATACGGCATCCTGCCGGCTCTGCCCGTGCCGGGGTGGGCCGCGAGCGGCCACACCGGAATTCCCGCCGACTCAGGTCGCAATCATTTCAATCTGAACATCGCACGAACGCCGATCACGATCGGGACGCGCCAGGCGAGCGCAATCGGAATCAACGGTTCAGTCCCCGGCCCGCTACTTCGTTTCCGCGAAGGTGAGCGCGTTTCGCTTGGCGTCGGCAATCACCTCGACGAGGA
>JBFHXQ010000280.1:0-2076 GCA_041598895.1 Woeseiaceae bacterium
ACGAAGCGCTGGATATGTTCTGGCTGCACACGAATTCCGAAGACCTGACAGTGCAGGGGCGCTGGCAGGCTGCCGCCCGCAGCCATCTTCGCGACGACTTCTATCGCATTCGCCGGGAGATTGCGGAGCAGATTCTGGAACGAAAGGGTACGAAAGATCCCGTGACCGCAGCGAAGCGATGGCTTGCCGAACGGGAGCAGGCGGTGACGCAATTCTGCAACGTGATAGGCGACATGAAGCTCCGCGCCGAGGTCGATTTTGCTACCCTGTCGGTCGCCATGCGCGAACTTCGGGCGTTGCTCGACGCCTGACACACCAATAATCAGGAGTTGATATGGCTGGCAAGCTCGTGCTCTGCCGTCACGGTCAGAGCGACTGGAATCTGAAAAATCTGTTTACGGGCTGGACCGACGTCGATCTGACGGACAAGGGTCGTCAGGAAGCTGTCGACGCAGGGCGACTGCTCGTCGAACTCGGATACGATTTCGATATCGCCTACACCTCGGTCCTGAAGCGCGCGATACGGACGCTGTGGATCATGCAGGATGAGATGGATCGCATGTGGATTCCGGTCATTCGCGACTGGCGGCTGAACGAGCGCCACTATGGCGCGCTGCAGGGCCTCAACAAGGCCGAGACGGCCGCCAAATACGGCGACGAGCAGGTGCACATCTGGCGGCGCAGCTATGACGTACCGCCACCCGCCCTCGATTTGGACGACGAACGACACCCGTCGCACGATCCGCGTTACCGCGGTATCCCGGATCTGCCGGCTACCGAATCGCTGGCAACGACTCTGGATCGGGTCCGGCCGTGCTGGGATGCGCTGATCGCGCCGACTCTGAAGGCTGGCAACAACGTCCTGATCGCAGCACATGGCAACAGCCTGCGCGCGCTGGTCAAGATGCTCGACAGGGTTTCCGACGAGGAGATCACCGGCTTCAATATTCCGACTGGCGTGCCGCTGGCCTACGAGCTGGATAATGATCTCGAGCCGCGTTCGCGCGAATTCCTGGGCGACCCTGAGGCGATTGCCAAAGCCGCCGCAGCCGTCGCCGCGCAGGGCACGGCAAAATGATTTATACGCTCGGCGACACGCGGCCGGTTTTCGAGGGCGAGGGCCATTTCGTTGCCGATAGTGCTGCGATCATCGGCAACGTCGTTCTGAAATCCGAGGCCAGCGTCTGGTTCAACAGCGTTCTGCGCGGCGATATGGACCGGATCGAAATCGGGTCGCGCAGCAATATCCAGGACGGATCCGTGCTGCACACCGATCCGGGATTCCGTTTGGTCGTCGGCAGCGGCGTCACCGTCGGCCACAGGGTGATGCTGCACGGCTGCACAATTGGCGACGACTCACTGATCGGCATCGGCAGCACGATCCTCAACGGCGCGACGATCGGTAGTAACTGCATCGTAGGCGCGCATGCCCTGGTCACGGAAGACACGTCATTCGAGGACGGTGTGCTGATACTCGGCGCGCCAGCCAACGTCAAGCGCCGGCTCAGCGATGCGGAAATAGACGCAATTCGCGCGTCCGCGAACCACTACGTCGAAAACGCCGCACGCTTCGATCGTCGCCTCGAGGTGCTGTAGCGTCGTTATGGCTCAGCGCTGCTCGCGCGGATGCGAGCGGCGGCGCTTCTCTGCGGGGTCGACGACCCGGACAAGTCCCTCCTGGGCGGTAGACGCGACGAGCGTGCCGTCCGGAGTGAACACCTGCCCCCGAGCAAAGCCCCGCACCCCTGCCGAGCTCGGGCTGTCGATCGCGTACAGCAACCAGTCATCGATGCGAAATCGCCGGTGAAACCACATCGCGTGGTCGAGGCTCGCCATTATCACCGCATCGCGCGTCATCGAGAGCCCGTGGGGCATCGTACTGGTCGCGAGCAGCTCATGATCGGACACGTAGGCCAGGAGATTTTGATGTAACGCGTTGTCGGTGCCGATTTTTCCTGCCGTCCGGAACCAAAGGTGCTTTATCGGCGGGCGCTTTTCCGGCGTCAGAAAACTCGGCGTCTCGACCGGCCGGATCTGGAATGGGCTGTCGGTTACCATGAAGCGGCGCAACTTGTC